>JAUNAN010000017.1:0-229 GCA_030527595.1 Lachnospiraceae bacterium
GACAGATACGAAAGAAACAGCTTCTGAAGAGAAGGTTGATTCCTCAGCAGAGGAAACAAGCGATGCCGATAAAGCTGAAGAAGTGAGCGAGGATACATCCTCCTCCGAACAGGATGCGGCAGCAGCTGCAGCCGAGGAAGCAGCAAAGAAGGCAGCAGAGGCTGAAGCGGCAGCAAAGGCAGCAGAAGAAGCAGGAAGCCGAGCTGTGTTACTCGCCGCAGGAAGGAGC
>JAUNAN010000017.1:239-24839 GCA_030527595.1 Lachnospiraceae bacterium
GGCAGCAAAGAAAGCAGCAGAAGAAGCAGCTGCAGCCGAAGAGGCAAGAAAAGCAGCTGAGGAAGCAGCAAAGGCAGAGGAAGCAGCAAAGGAAGCGGAAAAAGAGGAAGAGGATAACTCTTCAAGCTCCGGCTCCGGTCTCTGGGATGTTGTAAGCTATGCAGAACAGTGGGTCGGCAATCCGTATGTATGGGGCGGAAATTCCCTGACGAACGGCATCGACTGCTCACACTTTGTATGGCAGGTTCTGAAGAATACAGGACATTTCAGCGGCGGATATGCAACCTCCAGCGGATGGAGAACCCGCGGTACTGCAGTCAGCAGTCTTTCTGAGGCAAAGGCAGGCGACGTTATCTGCTATTCCGGTCACGTAGCGATCTACGACGGAAACGGCATGATCATCGAGGCCAAGGGCAGCCAGTACGGTATCACACATGACAGATCCGCAAACTGCTCTACGATCCTTGCAATCAGAAGATTCTCCTGATCACAGAGGAATAAAAAGTAAATAACGAGATGTGAAAGATCGTCTCATAAGCGTGCTAAGGCTTGATTCGAAAATTCGGATCGAGCCTTAGTTTTTTGCTTCAATAGGGCATAATGTCCCCGGCAGAGGAAAAGACGCCATGCACGATGCTCCAAAGAGAGCGGTGGTTTATGCCGCATGGGAGGGCGGCGGATATCTCTTTCCGGAGGGGACTGCGCGATACTTGAAAATCGTGCGGGAAAAGTTTATCATAGGGTTATGACTAGAGAAGCTTTATTAGAACTCAGACGAAAAAAGAAAAGGAAGAAGGCCGCAGTCAGGATCGGATTGGCGATTGCTGCAGTGGTCCTCGTTTTATGCCTAATCGTCACTGCGGTTCTGAGGCTGCGATCGGATGCCGGATCCGGTGAGGCAAATTCCGTGGACACTGTGGATACGAAGAAGATGGCCAACGTAAATCTCGGAGAGACCGGCTGGAATCTGGATGATGCCGGATGGTGGTACAAGACGGCGGACGGTCAGCTCTTTGTGAACGGATGGAAGACCCTGGATGGTCAGCGGTACTATTTCCTGGATGACGGCCATATTGCGACGGGTTGGGTGACGACAAAAGACGGTACGGACTGCTACTTTGATGCAGGCGGCCGCTATGATCAGGAACGGGTTCCGGATATGGTGGCTTTGACCTTCGATGACGGGCCTTCCAATAATACGAATAATATTCTGGATACACTCACTTCTTACAATGCGAAGGCAACCTTCATGATCGTCGGTCAGCAGCTGGATTATTTTTCCGATGAGCTGAAGAGGGAATATGCACTGGGCATGGAGATCGGATCTCATACTTATGATCATACAGATCTCACGTCCCTGACTTCGGAGGAGATCCAGGCAGAGCTTTCTAAGAATGATGAAGTGATCCGTGCGCTTGTCGCTTATACACCGGCTGTTCTGAGACCGCCCGGCGGAGCGGTGGATGAAAATGTGAGAGGTTCCGTTGACCGGCCCATGATCCTGTGGGATGTGGATACACGTGACTGGGAATCTCAGGATGCGGATTCTGTCGCGCAGATCGTTCTGGATAATGTGAAGCCGGGCTCTGTTATACTGATGCACGACCTCTATGAATCTACGGCAGAGGCGGTAGCGACGATCGTTCCCGAGCTTCAGGCAAGGGGATATAAAATGGTTACGGTATCTGAGCTCTGTGAGGCATACGGTTATACCATGGAGGCCGGAAAAGTATACAATCAGTTTTATCCGGAGTGAAAAAGTACATAATTAGGGCAAAAAAGCAAGAAAATCCCGCGTGGAAGGCGAAATGTTTTCCATGCGGGTTTCTTGTATTTGAAAATAAATCGTGTTAAAGTAGGTTGCGGCACAAACAGAAGAAAAAGTATAAACCGAGAAAATCCCGAAGGAAATGGGTCCGAAAGGGATTTTTGATGCGGACGGAGAAGAAAGTATGAGCAAGATGAAGAGAGAGGACATTCGTAATATAGCGATCATCGCCCATGTCGATCACGGCAAGACGACACTCGTTGACGGCATGCTGAAGCAGAGCGGCGTTTTCCGCGAAAATCAGGAGGTCCGTGAGCGCGTAATGGACTCCGGAGATATTGAGCGGGAGAGAGGAATTACCATTCTTTCCAAGAATACGGCGGTTGCCTATAACGGGGTGAAGATCAACATTATCGACACACCGGGCCATGCTGATTTCGGCGGCGAGGTGGAACGTGTTCTGAAGATGGTAAACGGTGTCATCCTTCTGGTAGATGCGTTTGAGGGTGTTATGCCCCAGACACGTTTTGTTCTCAAAAAGGCTCTGGATCTGAATCTGACTCCGATCGTATGTATTAATAAAATTGACAGACCGGAGGCAAGACCGGAGGAGGTAGTAGATGAGGTTCTGGAACTGATGATGGATCTGGATGCCTCGGATGAACAGCTTGACTGTCCGTTCCTCTATGCCTCTGCCAGAGAGGGAACCTGTGTTAAGAATCTCGGTGATGAACCGAAGGATCTGATGCCCCTCTTTGATACGATCCTGGATTACATCCCCGCTCCGGAAGGAGATCCGGAAAAGGGAACCCAGGTGCTGATCTCCACGATCGATTACAATGAGTATGTGGGAAGAATCGGAATCGGCAAGGTGGATAACGGATCTATTGTTGTCGGACAGCAGATCGTCCGCGTTAACTTCCACGATTCAGAGCTCCGTGAGACGACAAGGATTACCAAGCTCTATGAATTTGAGGGTCTGGAGAAGGTTGATGTTCAGGAAGCGGGAGTGGGATCCGTTGTCGCTATTTCCGGTATCGGTGACCTTCAGATCGGTGATACGATCTGTGCGGTAGATGCCGCAGAGCCGATTCCCTTCCAGAAGATCTCCGAACCGACGATCTCTATGAATTTCATCGTAAATGACAGTCCGCTGGCAGGACTTGAGGGAAAATACTGTACTTCCCGTCAGATTCGCGAACGTCTCCTGAGAGAGTTAAACACCGATGTGTCTCTTCGTGTTGAGAATACGGAAAATACAGACACCTTCCGTGTTTCCGGTCGTGGTGAGCTTCATCTCTCGGTCCTTATCGAGAAGATGCGCCGCGAGGGGTACGAATTTGCAGTCAGTAAGGCTGAGGTCATCTTCCAGACAGATGAAAAGGGCCGCAAGCTCGAGCCCATGGAAGTGGCATATGTGGATGTGCCGCAGGATTATTCCGGTACCTGCATCAGCATGCTCTCCGAGAGAAAGGGCGAGCTGCAGGGAATGACAACACTGGCTGACGGCACGACAAGACTGGAATTTGCAATTCCGTCCAGAGGTCTGATCGGCTTCCACGGACCGTTCCTGACGGCAACAAAGGGAACCGGCGTGCTGAACAGCGTATTTGATGAATATGTTCCGTACAGAGGAGATATTTCTTATAGAAAGAACGGCTCTCTGGTTGCTTTTGAAAACGGCGAAGCGGTAACATACGGACTGTTTGCCGCACAGGAGAGAGGTGCGCTCTTTATCGGACCGAATACCAAGGTATACGCGGGAATGGTAATCGGCGAGAGCGCAAAGCCGGAGGAGATAGAGATCAATGTCTGCAAGACAAAGCATCTGACAAATACCCGTTCCTCAAGTGCGGATGAGGCGCTGACGCTGACACCGCCGAGAGTGCTTTCCCTCGAGCAGGCGATGGACTACATTGATACGGACGAGCTTCTGGAGATCACACCCAAGAATCTTCGTATCAGAAAGAAGATCCTGGATTCCCGCCTGAGAAAGAGAAGCAGGTTTAACTGATTTCCAAAGTTGCATTATCTAAAATGTCTATGTATAATAGACGCAATACGCAAAAGACCAAAAAAGGAGGATCTAAAATGGCACTGTTTAAAGGTTCAGGCGTTGCGCTTGTTACGCCGATGAAAGAAGACGGTTCAATCGACTTCGATGTGCTCGAACAGTTGCTTGAATTCCATGTTGCGAATTCAACAGACGCGATCGTGATCTGTGGTACCTCCGGCGAAGCTTCCACTCTTGAGGACGAAGAGCATCTGGATGCAATCCGTTTTACGATTGAGAAAATCAATCATCGGATTCCAGTCATTGCCGGAACGGGCTCCAATAACACAGCTCACGCGGTGATGATGTCCAAGAAGGCGGAGGCATTTGGCGCTGACGGCGTGCTTCTAGTTACACCGTATTACAATAAGGCTACACAGAACGGACTGATCGAGCATTTCACGACGATTGCAAATGCGATCTCCATTCCGTGTATTCTCTATAATGTTCCGTCCAGAACCGGCACGAATATTAAGCCGGAGACAGCTGTTACACTGGCAAAGACGGTTCCGAACATCACCGGCATCAAGGAAGCCAGCGGTGATTTCAGCCAGGTTGCCAAGCTTGCACAGCTCGCTGACGGATGCCTGGATATTTATTCCGGAAATGATGATCAGATCGTACCGCTCTGCTCACTCGGCGGTGTCGGCGTCATCTCCGTACTTGCGAATGTTGCTCCGAAGGAAGTTCATGATATGGTTTATGCCTGCCTTGAGGACCGCTATGAAGAGGCACGCAAGATCCAGCTTGAGGCGCTTCCGCTTATTGATCAGCTGTTCTGCGAGGTCAATCCGATCCCGGTAAAGGCAGCTGTGAACATGATGGGCTGGAAGGCAGGCGTTCCGCGTCTTCCGCTTACCGAGATGGAAGCTGAGCATCAGAAGAATCTGAGAGCGGAAATGGAAAAGTTCGGGTGCCTGAAATGATCAGTATTATTTTGCATGGCGCAAACGGCCATATGGGAAAAGTAGTTGCACAGATGGCAGCCGAAGATCCGGATGTGCAGATCGCAGCCGGCATTGATGCCTTCGGTGAGGCTTCAGGCGAGTTTCCGGTATTTGCATCTCTTAAGGAGTGCACGGTCCCGGCAGATGCGATCATTGATTTTTCCACAGCAAAGGCAGTGGATGAGCTTCTTGCCTACGGCGTAGAGAGAAATATTCCTATGGTCGTATGCACGACCGGACTCTCAGATCAGCAGATCGAAAATCTGAAGGAGGCATCCGGACAGGTTGCGATTCTTCGCTCTGCGAATATGTCTCTCGGAGTCAATACAGTGCTGAAGCTTTTGAAGGCTGCGGCACCGGTCCTTGTTCCGAACGGCTTTGATCCGGAGGTTGTGGAAATGCACCACAGAAGAAAGCTGGATGCTCCGAGCGGAACAGCTGTTTCTCTTGCCGACGGTATCAATGAGGCACTTGGCGGATCCTATCATGTTACTTATGACAGATCTGACCGCAGAGAGGCAAGAGATCCGAAGGAGATCGGCGTTTCTGCTCTGCGCGGCGGCACGGTTGTAGGCGTACACGATGTCGTGTTTGCGGGTGAAGATGAGGTCATTGAGATCAGACATACCGCATACTCCCGCAACATTTTCGCAAAGGGGGCGCTCTCTGCCGCAAAGTTCCTTGCGCGCAAGGCACCCGGTCTTTACGATATGGCGGACGTGATCGGCTGAAAATAAAATAACAGTAAGCGCGGAGGGTCCCTTTCGATCAGAACGGTGACCCTCCTGTTTTTTTCATTTCCCGCATCGGGCGGTTTCGTCCGGGATGTGCGGAAACAAAAGAAGTAAGGAGACGGGGATGAAATTCAGACCGTGCATTGACATTCATAACGGGAAGGTAAAACAGATCGTCGGGAGCAGTCTGCGGGATCAGGGAGATTCCGCATCTGAGAATTATGTGTCCGAGAGGCCGGCGGCGGAGTATGCCGAACTTTTTCGGAGAGATCAGCTTCCTGGTGGGCATATTATTCTGCTGAATCCCGCGACCTCTGATTTTTATGCGGAGACAAAGCGGCAGGCGATGGGAGCGTTGGGCGCATTTCCGGGAGGCATGCAGATAGGCGGAGGCATTCGTCCGGAAAATGCCGCTGAATTTCTGGACGCCGGCGCAAGCCACGTCATAGTGACATCCTATGTGTTCTTTGACGGAAAGATCTCGGAGGAGCGTCTTGCAGGTATGGTCGGCGCGGTCGGAAAACAGCGGCTGGTCCTGGATCTCTCCTGCAGCCGGAAGGAGAAGGACGGACCTTACTATATTATGACTGACAGATGGCAGAAGTATACGGAGACACCTCTGGACAGCGCACTGATCCGGCATCTTGAGGAGAGCTGCGCGGAGTTTCTGGTCCATGCGATCGATGTGGAGGGAAAAAACGGCGGAATCGATGAGGCGCTCGTGGAACTCCTTTCGGAGAACTGCCGCATTCCGGTGACTTATGCCGGCGGAGTCAGGAGCTTTGCCGATATGGACAGACTGAGGAAGGCCGGAGAAGGACGGATCGACTTCACCATCGGATCTCATTTGGATCTGTATGGAGGAAGCTTATCCTACAGCGAGGTCGTGAATTATATGAGTGCCGGGTCCTGAAAGCGGATATCCGGCTACTTGGGGAGAGCACGTGATCTTTTGAGATATAAACTTTTTCCGCTTCCTGAAGTCCCGCTCTTGCAATGCGGGGAAGCATCCTCTATAATGAAATGTAAGAAAACTGAGAAGCAAATACCGAAAATGTCAGGCAATAAGCCGAATCGACGCAGGAAATGCGGAAGAATACTCGGACAGTTTTCTAATATCACAGAGAGGATGTGACTGTATGAATTTCATGATCAGCGGTAAGAACATCGACGTAACGGAAGGTCTTCGCACAGCGATCGAGGACAAGCTCGGAAAGCTGGAACGTTATTTCACACCGGACACAAAGGTGATCGTAACGCTTTCCGTGGAGAAGGATCGTCAGAAGATCGAGGTGACAATACCCGTCAAGGGCAATATCATTCGTTCGGAGCAGGTCAGCAATGATATGTATGTCTCCATCGATCTGGTAGAAGAGGTTATTGAAAGACAGCTGCATAGATATAAGAATAAGATCATTGACAGAAAGCGTCCTTCCGGGGATTTCCGGCAGGAGTTTATTGATAATGATTATGAGCACGAGGAGGATACGATCCAGATCCTGCGCAGTAAAAAGTTTGATATCAAGCCTATGTATCCGGAGGATGCCTGCGTGCAGATGGAGCTTCTCGGACATAATTTCTTTGTTTTCAACAATGCAGAGACTGATCAGATCAATGTGGTTTACAAGAGAAAGGGCGGCAGCTACGGTCTGATCGAACCCGATCTTTAAAATATCCGTTTCCGGGCGAAGCGGGAAGCCCGCAGCTGCAATCTATGAGCGGATTGCGGGAAGACAGATATAGGGAGTTTATCGAAATTTCAGGAAAGGAGTCGGCTTTGGCCGGCTCCTTTCCCTTGTGATAGGGGCTTTTCCGTGATATGATAGGTCAGATAGTGACTATTGTGGAAAAGTGTTCTTTTCCGATGAACTAAGATAAATCCGGGAGAAAACCAATGGGTATCATTCAAAAAATGTTCGGTACGCACAGCGAGAGGGAGATCAAGCGTATTCTTCCTATTGTGAACCGCATTGAGGCGCTTCAGCCGGAAATGCGGGCATTAAGCGACGAGGAGCTGCGCGCAAAGACCGATGAATTTAAAAAGAGACTTGGCAACGGTGAGACGACCGATGATATTCTGCCTGAAGCCTATGCGGTCGTTCGCGAGGCGGGCAGACGTGTGCTGGGAATGGAGCATTTCCGTGTACAGCTCATGGGCGGTATTATTCTGCATCAGGGACGTATTGCCGAGATGAGGACAGGTGAAGGTAAGACACTTGTATGTACTCTGCCTGCTTATCTGAATGCCCTGGAGGGCAAGGGTGTCTGTGTCGTCACCGTCAATGACTATCTTGCAAAGCGAGATGCGGAATGGATGGGCGGAATTCACCGCTTCCTGGGACTCACTGTCGGCTGTGTCCTGCAGCCCATGAAGTCAGAGGAGAGAAGAGCACAGTACAGCTGCGACATCACTTATATTACGAATAATGAGCTTGGCTTTGATTATCTGCGTGATAACATGGTCATCTATAAGGAACAGCTGGTGCAGAGAGGCCTGCACTACGCTATCATCGATGAGGTGGACTCCATTCTGATCGACGAGGCGAGAACGCCGCTGATCATTTCCGGTCAGAGCGGAAAGTCAACGAAGATCTATGAGGTCTGCGATATCTTTGCCCGTCAGCTTACAAGAGGTGAGGCCTCCGGAGAGATGACCAAGATGACTGCGATCATGGGCGAGGAAATCGAGGAGACAGGTGATTTCATTGTCAATGAGAAGGACAAGATCGTCACTCTGACTGCGGACGGTGTGAAGAAGGCAGAGAGCTTTTTCCACCTTGACAACCTCTCGGATGCCAATAACCTGGAATACCAGCACGGCATAGATCTGGCTCTGCGTGCGAATTATCTGATGCATAAGGATCAGGATTACGTCGTGAAGGATGATCAGGTCATGATCGTAGATGACTTCACGGGACGTATCATGCCGGGAAGAAGATATTCCGATGGTCTGCATCAGGCGATCGAGGCAAAGGAGCATGTTAAGGTCAAGCGTGAGAGCAGGACACTTGCGACGATCACGTTCCAGAACTTCTTCAATAAGTTTGACAAGAAGTGCGGTATGACCGGTACGGCTGCTACAGAGGAGCAGGAGTTCCGTGATATTTACGGCATGGACGTTGTCACGATCCCTACCAATAAGCCGGTTCAGCGAATCGACTCGAACGATGTGGTCTTCAAGACGAAGAAGGAAAAGTATCGTGCGGTCGTGGAGGCTGTTAAGGAAGCGCATGCCAAAAACCAGCCGGTCCTTGTCGGAACCATCACGATCGACGTTTCCGAGCTCCTTTCCAAAATGCTGCATCGCGAGGGAATCGAGCATACGGTTCTGAATGCAAAGTTCCATGAGCAGGAGGCTGAGATCGTAGCGCATGCCGGCGAGGCAGGTGCAGTCACCATTGCGACCAACATGGCCGGCCGTGGTACGGATATTCAGCTGGATGAGGAATCTCTTGCGGCAGGCGGCTTAAAGATCGTCGGCACAGAGCGTCATGAATCCAGACGTATCGATAACCAGCTGCGAGGACGTGCGGGACGTCAGGGCGATCCGGGCGAGTCACGTTTTTACATTTCTCTTGAGGACGACCTCATGAGACTGTTCGGATCAGAGAAGATGATCGCTGCCTTTGAGGCGCTGGGCGTTCCGGAAAATGAGCCGATCGAACACAAGATGCTGAGCAGATCTATTGAGCGCGCACAGCAGAAGATCGAGGGCAACAACTACGGTATCCGCCGTAACCTTCTGGAGTATGACCGCGTCAATAATGATCAGAGGGAAGAGATCTATGAGGAGCGCCGCAAGGTCCTTGATGGAGAGAACATGCGCGATGTGATCTTCAATATGATGGATCATGTGGTGGAGAGAAGCGTGGATCGCTGCATCAACGAGGATGCGGAGTCCGGCGAATTTGATCTGAAGGAACTGAATCAGATCCTGCGCCGCATCATTCCGGTCGACCCCGTGACAGAGGAAGACGTTAAGGGCATGAACCGGAATAAGCTTAAGCAGTTCCTGAAGGAACGTGCTGCGGCTCGCTATGAGGAGAAGGAAGCGGAATTCGAAGAGGTCTTCCCCGGCGAGGATAAGATCCGTGAGCTTGAGCGTGTCGTGCTGCTGAAGGTCGTTGATCAGAGATGGATGACGCATATCGATGACATGGAGCAGCTGAGACAGGGAATCGGTCTTGCTGCCTACGGACAGCGTGATCCGAAGGTCGAATATCGTATGCTCGGCTATGAGATGTTCGAGGAGATGACGAATTCCATTCAGGAGGAGACACTGACTGTCCTCTACCGCGTACGCCTTGAACAGAAGATCGAGCGCGAGGAACAGGCTAAGGTCACAGGAACCAATAAGGAAGAGGAAGGACCGAAGAAGCCGGTGCAGAAACAGAAGAAGATCTATCCGAATGATCTCTGCCCCTGCGGAAGCGGCAAGAAATACAAGAACTGCCACGGAAGACCGGGTTCGGCTCCGCTGGATGCATAAATCAAAACAAAAAAAGGCCGCTGTCCCGTTATCGGGGCAGCGGCTTTTTTGGTTTGATTTTATCAAAAGTATCAGAATTTAAAGCCCTTCAGCAGATCTCCGAGGTTTGTTGTGAGCTCCTCGGCTTTCGGGATCTCTACCTTTTCCTCGCGGACCTCCTCTGCGGGTGCAGCGGATTCTTCCAGTGCTTTCATGGAAAGAGAGATCTTTCCGTCCTTTACGGAGAGGACTTTGACCTTGACCTTGTCTCCGACGGAGAGCATTTCCTTCGGATGTCTCAGACGCTTTGTGCCTGTGATCTGTGAAATATGAACAAGGCCGTCAATTCCGTCTGCCAGGCTGACAAATGCGCCGTAGGCCTGAAGAGACTGTACCGTACCTTCGGTTACCATGCCGATCGTCAGGTTGGAGATGCGCTCGGCTTTTTCGGCATCTCTCTGTTCCTGCAGGATCTCTCTGGAGGAGAGGACAAGCTTATTGCCTTCCTGCTCGGCGGTGATCACGCGGACAGGGATCGTCTTTCCGACCCAGGTGCTCAGATCCTCTACGTAGGAAAGGGAGAGTCTGGAAGCGGGCACAAATGCGCGGATGCCGTTCAGATAGCCGACAACGCCGCCCTTTACCGCCTCGAGGATCTGAATTTCCGCAGCTGTCTGATCCTTGCACATCTGCTGCAGCTGCTGCCAGGCGATGACTGCATCTGCATTGCGCTTGGAGAGAAGAATATTGCCGTTGCCGTCATCCAGTCTCAGAACGACCGCAGTGATGTGATCGCCGATCTGCACATCGGTCTGAATGCTGAAGGAGGGGTCGCCGGAGTAATCGTTCATGCGGATGATGCCCTCTGCATAATAGGAAAGATCCACAGTGACCTCAGTCTCGGACACCCCGCTGACATCGCCTTCTACAAGGTCGCCTACGTTAATAGTCCGCATGCTGTTGGCCAGCTCTTTCTCATAATCCGCCATGGATTCTGCCGGCTGAACTGTTTCTTCATTTACCGTTGTCATTACTTCGTCTGCCATGCCTGCAATACCTCTTTTATTATTTGGTGATCAATTGGTTCACACGCAGTCTATTATAGCATAAAGAAAGGGAGAAAGGTACAGACACGCGGATGAGAAGTGTTTTTCTTTTTGCCGGATTGTGATATGATTATGTATCATGTCACCCGTGGGTCCATTTTTCATATGGATATGCATAATAAGGAAAAACAGGCATGGAAGAAAATAAAAACACCTATACACAAGGACATATGGAACGCACCTCCGGCACGGGCAGCAGTATGCGCAGGACAGACAGTGCGCCCGCCTATCCGGCCGAGAACCCAAATACTGCGGTCACTCCCTATTTCGCGCGGGTAGAGCGGACAACAGGCGCCTCCGTTATGAAGGTGATCGGGATCGCCGGAACACTGGTCTTCGGAATCGCAACCGCCGTTACCGCTGGTGCGGCAGGCATCGCCGGGGGCCTTGGTTTCGGTCTGGTCTCCGGAATTACCGGAGCAGGAGCGGCAGTAACAGGAGTGTTCACGGCAGGCTTTCTCGCTATGGGCATTATCGGCGGGAAAAATGCAAGGATCAGGGAGCGGTACGGAAGGTACCGTGCGATCCTTTCGCGCAATTATTATGAAGAGATCGAGAAAATCGCTTCTGAGATGCGGCTGCCGGAGAAGACCGTGATCGCTGATCTGAAGCAGCTGACGCAGAAAGGCTGCTTTAAGCAGGGTCATTTCGATGATGAAGAGACGACCTTTATTGCTTCGGACAAGATCTACCAGCAGTATCTGGCAACGAGAGATCAGGCAAGGATCCGGGAACAGAAGCAGAAGGCCCTGGAGGATGCGCGGGAGACACTTCCCGCAGACGTGAAGGCACTGCTGGAACAGGGAGAAGAGGAGCTGAAGAAGATTTCTCTTGCAAGAGCTGTTATCCGCAACCCGGAGGTCATGCAGAATCTTCAGCAGACGGAACGCACCTGCAGTCAGATCTTCGAGCTCATTCAAAAGGAAAAGAAGCTTACGGGCAATCTGAAGACCTTTTTGAATTATTATCTGCCTACGACTGCAAAACTTGCGGAATCTTATCATGAGATGGAAGAGTCCGCTGTCAGAGGAGAGAATCTTCGAAGCGCTATGAGTGAGATCGAGAATTCACTCGGAACGGTAAATGATGCATTTGCCAATCTGCTGGACAGCTTTTATCAGGATGATGCCATGGATGTGGCCAGCGATATCAGCGTTATGAAGACGATGCTGAAGCAGGATGGTCTGACAGAGGATGCAATGGAAAGAATGAAAGCCGGAAAGAAGGAGGAAATCTAAATGGATGAGAGAAATACGGAAATGATGCAGGACATGGAGCTGAGTTTTGCACAGGATCTGAAAACGGCAGAATCTCCCTCTCTGGTATTCGGAGAGGTGCCGGAGACAAAAGAGGTTCCCTCTGTGGTGGTTGAGGAGGAAAAAGCTCCCTCCGCAGCAGATATTCTTACGGAAGAGGAGAAGCAGCAGGTCGCTGAGTTCGCACAGCAGATCGATATTACCAATACCAAGGGAATCCTGGAGTACGGCAGCGGCGTGCAGAAAAAGATGGCAGACTTCTCGGATTCCGTTCTGCAGGGCGTCAAGACCCACGACCTCGGAGAGGTAGGCACGATGCTCACGGGTGTGATCACCGAACTGAAGGGCTTTGATCCGAGCGAAGAGGAAAAGGGCGGAATTTTCGGATTCTTTAAGAAGCAGACAAGAAAGGCAGCCGAGCTGAAGGCGGGCTATGATAAGGCCTCCGTCAATGTGGATAAGGTGGCTTCTGCTCTGCAGCAGCATCAGGTGAAGCTTATGAAGGATGTGGACATCATGGATCGTATGTATGCCGCAAACTTAAGCTACTACAAGAATCTGACCATGTACATCGAGGCCGGAAAGCAGAAGAAGGCCGAGGTTGAGGCAACCGAGCTTCCGGCTCTGAAGACACGCGCTCAGCAGAGCGGACTTGCGGAGGATGCACAGAAGGTGAAGGATCTGGAGGATCAGCTGAACCGGTTTGAGAAGAAGATCCATGATCTTGAGCTGACCCGTATGATCGCCATTCAGACGGCACCGCAGATCCGTATGGTTCAGAACAATGATACGGTCATGATCGAGAAGATCCAGTCCACCATTGTCAATACGATTCCGCTCTGGAAAAATCAGATGGTACTGGCACTGGGAATTGAGAATGCGACTCTCGCGGCAAAGGCTGAGTCGGAGGTGACGGATATGACCAATAAGCTTCTGCAGGAAAATGCAGACAGACTTAAGATGGCATCTGTAGAGACTGCAAAGGCTTCCGAGCGCGGCATCGTCGATATGGAAACACTGAAGCACACGAACCAGACGCTGATCTCGACTCTGGATGAAGTTCAGAAGATTCAGGATGAGGGACGTGCAAAGCGTGCGCAGGCAGAGGAAGAGCTTCAGAAGATGGAGAACGAGTTAAAAGACAAGCTGCTTGAGATGAGAAAGTAAGCGGCGGTTCTCTGTTTTTACATCAGATCAATCAGATACAAAAAAGCTGGTACGACGCCGGAGATGACCGGCGTTTGTGCCATGCAATGAAGAAACAACCGGGGGTAATAGTCCAATGAGAAAGGAACTTGCAAAAACATATGATCCAAAGGGCCTGGAGGACAGGCTGTATGAGAAGTGGATGGAGAAAGGATACTTCCACGCAGAGGTAAATCCGGACAAGAAACCATTCACGATCGTTATGCCGCCGCCAAACATCACAGGTCAGCTCCACATGGGTCACGCGCTGGACAACACGATGCAGGACATTCTGATCCGCTGGAAGAGAATGCAGGGCTTCGAGGCGCTGTGGCAGCCGGGAACGGATCACGCAGCCATTGCTACAGAGGTAAAGGTTGCCAATGCACTCCGTGAGAAGGGCATTGATAAGGATGAGATCGGAAGAGAAGAATTCCTGAAGTACTGCTGGGAATGGAGAGAAGATTACGGCGGCCGTATTATTAATCAGCTGCATAAGCTCGGATCCTCCGCAGACTGGGAGAGAGAGCGCTTCACCATGGATGAGGGCTGTTCCGACGCAGTCATGGAAGTGTTCATGAAGCTCTATGAGAAGGGCTATATCTATAAGGGGTCTAAAATCGTCAACTGGTGTCCCAAGTGCCAGACGACTATTTCCGATGCGGAGGTTGAGCATGAGGATCAGGAGGGCTTCTTCTGGCATATCAATTATCCGATCGTCGGAGAGGAAGGACGTTTTGTGGAGATCGCAACCACCCGTCCCGAGACACTCCTGGGAGATACTGCAGTGGCAGTGAACCCGGAAGATGAGAGATACGCAGATCTTGTAGGCAAGATGCTGAAGCTGCCTCTCACCGACAGGGAGATCCCCGTGGTGGCAGATCCCTACGTGGACAAGGAGTTCGGTACCGGCTGCGTGAAGATCACACCGGCTCACGACCCCAACGACTTCGAGGTCGGAAAGCGCCATGATCTTCCCGAGATCAACATCATGAACGATGACGCTACGATGAACAATCTGTGCGGCAAGTACACAGGCATGGACCGCTACGAGGCGAGAAAGGCCATGGTTGAGGACCTGAAGGAGCTTGGTCTTCTTGTAAAGGTGGTTCCTCATACGCATGCAGTCGGCACACATGACCGCTGCGGCACCACTGTCGAGCCGATGATCAAGCAGCAGTGGTTTGTCCGCATGGAGGAGATGGCAAAGCCGGCGATCGAGGCGATCAAGACCGGCGAGCTGAGCTTTGTTCCGGAGCGCTTTAATAAGATCTATCTGCACTGGCTGGAGAATATTCACGACTGGTGCATCTCCCGTCAGCTGTGGTGGGGACACAGAATTCCGGCTTATTACTGCAAGGACTGCGGCGAGATGGTCGTCGCAAGAGAAATGCCGGACACCTGCCCGAAGTGCGGCGGACATCATTTTGAACAGGATCCCGATACGCTCGATACCTGGTTCTCCTCAGCGCTGTGGCCGTTTTCCACGCTGGGATGGCCGGAGAAGACTGCGGAGATGGATTATTTCTATCCGACGGATGTTCTGGTTACGGGCTATGATATTATTTTCTTCTGGGTCATCCGTATGGTTTTCTCCGGAATCGAACAGACAGGAAAGCTTCCGTTCCACCATGTTCTGATTCACGGACTGATCCGTGACTCCCAGGGACGCAAGATGAGCAAGTCCTTAGGAAACGGTATTGATCCGCTTGAGGTCATTGATAAGTACGGCGCGGATGCACTGAGACTGACCCTTGTGACAGGAAATGCGCCGGGCAATGATATGCGCTTCTACTGGGAACAGGTGGAGGCAAGCAGAAACTTTGCGAATAAGATCTGGAATGCAAGCCGCTTCCTGATGATGAACATGCCGGAGGAGGAGCTGACAGCACCGGATGCAGAGGTACTGACACCGGCTGACCGCTGGGTTCTCTCCAGGATCAACACCGTCACAAAGGAAGTGACGGATAACATGGATCGCTACGAGCTCGGTATTGCCGTACAGAAGATCCATGACTTCCTCTGGGATGAATTCTGTGACTGGTATATCGAGCTTGCAAAACTGCGTCTCTTTAAGAAAGAAGAGGGAGCTGCTGAGGCTGCATCCGCAAATGCGGCACTTTATACTGCCAGAGAGGTGCTGACAAAGGCTCTCAGACTTCTGCATCCGTTTATGCCCTTCGTCACGGAGGAGATCTACTGCACGCTGAATCCGGAGGAGGAGACTGTAATGACAGCCGCATGGCCGGAGTATACGGACGCGCAGAATTTCCCGGAGGATGAGCGTCTTCTGGTGAGCTACATGGAGCTGGTTCGCGGCATCAGAAATATCCGCAGCGAGATGAACGTTCCGGCGAAGGTAAGAACGGAGCTGTATCTGGCCGGCAAGGATGAGAAGGCACACAGTGATCTGATCACCCTGAAGGCCACCATGGGCGATATGAACCGCATGGTCTTCGCTTCCTCCGTCGAGATCCTTCCCATGGGAGGAGAGGCACCTGCAGAATCTGTATCCGTAGTGACCGGCAGCGTAACAGCCTATATTCCGCTTGACGAGCTGGTTGACAGGGAGAAGGAGATCGCGAGACTGACTGCTGAAAGCGCAAAGATGGATAAAGAGATCGCACGCTCTCAGGGCATGCTGAACAATCCGAAGTTTGTGAATAAAGCGCCTGCCGCAAAGGTCCAGGAAGAAAAGGATAAGCTGGTGAAATACCAGTCCATGAAGAAACAGATCGAGGAACAGCTTGAAAGGTATAAGAAGTAAGGTCAAACGTAAAAAAGACGGGAAAGCATCCGGGAAACCGGAAGATCCGGTCAGGGCGGCGGCTATAGAGAAGAGAAATGCGATTCTCAACCGCTGGGCAGCGGCGCTGCACCTTGCAGCGTCTTTTGCCCTCTGCTTTCTGATCGAGGTCATGTCCCGCCGTTCGCTGTCTCAGGCTGCAGACTTTGTGTCGGCACAGTCGAAGGTATATCTCTACAACTCACTGCTGATCTTTATGACCTCGCTGCCTGTGTTTTTATTTCGCAGGAGAAGCTGGCTGCGCATCCTGGTGTTCACTGTATGGTTTGGACTGGGGGCGGTAAACGGCATCGTTCTTGCCAACCGTGTGACACCGCTGACGGGTCCGGATCTGGGGATGATCAGCGAGGCGCTGGGTGTCATCAGCAAGACGGTCAGCAAAAACCTGATCATTGCAGGGGCAGCGGCACTGGTGCTCCTGATCCTGTTTGTCGTGATCAAGTTTATCCGGGCAAAAAAGTACAGGGGAAGCATTCGATATGCGGTCGTTATTCCCCTCGTTGCAGCCGGGATCGGCGGCTTTGCGCTGCTGACTGAATTTTTCATTCAGACTAAGGTGCTGTCCACTTATTTCCCGAATATTGCCTTTGCCTATCAGGACTACGGGTTCCCGTACTGCTTTTCGGTAACCCTTCTTGACACCGGGATCTCCCAGCCGAACCGTTATTCCGAGAATCTGGTCAACGGCATTCTGAATGCGGAGGGGATCACGACGACAGAGGCACCGGAGGAAAAGCCGGATATCATCGTGATTCAGCTGGAGAGCTTTTTTGATCCGACTACGGTGAAGGAGCTTACCTTTAGTGAGGATCCGATCCCGAACTGGCATGCCCTGAGTGAGAAATACTCCTCCGGGTTTTATACCGTGCCGACCGTCGGAGCCGGTACCGTCAATACGGAATTTGAGACACTGACAGGTATGTCTCTGCGCTTTTTCGGCGCGGGAGAGTATCCCTACAAGAGTGTTCTGCAGGAAAAGACCTGTGAGAGCGCTGCCTACATACTGGAGCAGATCGGATATACGACCCATGCGATTCACAATAATACGGCTTCTTTCTATGACAGGGTCGGCGTATATCCGAATCTCGGATTCAACTCCTTTACGTCCGGTGAATATATGGAGACGTCGGCGGATGTCAATGAGAACGGATGGATGCGCGACCGGAATCTGATACAGCCGATTCTGGATGCGCTGGATTCCTCGGAAGGAAGCGACTTCGTATTTTCGGTTTCGGTTCAGCCTCACGGCACCTATCCGACGGAGTCCGTTCTGGAGGATCCGGTGGTTACCGTTTCCGGTGCGGCTTCCGAAGAGATGAACTGGTCCTGGGAATACTACGTGAATCAGCTCTATGAAGTGGATCAGTTCGTGCAGACGCTCTGTGACAGGCTGGAGGAAAGAGGAGAACCCGCGGTCGTCTTCTTTTACGGAGATCATCTTCCGACCATGGGACTTTCTGATGACGACCTGAGCAGGGGGACGATCTATCAGACACGTTATCTCATGTGGGATAATATCGGTCTGGAGAGAGAGACGAAGACGCTTGCCTCTTATCAGGCAATGAGCGAGATTTTCAATCGTCTGGATATTCGTCAGGGAACGATGTTCACTTATCATCAGACGATGAAGAATACGAAAAACTATATCTATAATATGCAGGTCCTGCAGTATGATATTCTGTACGGCGAGCGCTATGTGTACGGCAGAACAAATCCGTTCTCGGCCTCCGTACTCTCTATGGGTGTCAAGCCCGTCAGCATTGCCTCGGTGAGGAAGAGCAATGAAAACCCGGGCATTTATGTGCGCGGAAGTAATTTCACTCCCTCCAGTGAACTGGTGGTCAATGATGAGACGGTGGATACCACCTACATCTCGCCGAACCTGCTGTTTGTGACAAATACGGAACTGAAGACGGGAGACTGGCTGTATGTTGCACAGGTCAGTCATTATACCACCGCCAAGATCCTCAGTCACAGCAATACACTGGTATACGGTGTCGGCACCCTGAAGGACAGTGCGTGATGCCGTCGATAAGCTTATGGAAAATGAAAGAACAGTAACTTACGCGGACGCATGTCGTTATATTGACGGCATCGTCCGTTTTGCGGATAAGCATCCCGCAGAACACACAAAAAAACTGCTGAAAGCGCTTGGAAATCCGGAACGTGCCTTCCCGATCGTGCATGTCGCCGGAACAAACGGAAAAGGAAGTGTCTGTGCCTGTCTTGAGGCTGTCTGTCGGGCGGCCGGGATGCGCACAGCTCTTTTTACTTCACCTCACCTGGTGCGGATCAATGAGAGATTTCGCATAGGAGGAGAGGAGATTCCGGATGAGACGTTCCTGAAGGCCTTTCTCAAGGTGAGAAGGGTCTGCCGCGAAATGGAAAAAGAAGGAATCTCTCATCCCTCCTATTTTGAATTCCTGTTTCTCATGGGTATGGTCTGCTTTGCCGAAGAGGCAGTGCAGATCTGCATACTGGAAACCGGCCTTGGCGGGAGACTGGATGCCACCAATACAGTGGAGCATCCGCTGATCTCGGTGATCACCTCCGTGAGCCTTGATCATATGCAGTATCTGGGCGGCACGATTGCGGAGATTGCAGGAGAGAAGGCGGGTATTATTAAGAAGGATGTTCCCTGTGTGTACTGCGCGGAAAATGAAGAGGTGACTGCGGTGATCGCGGAAGCCTGCCGGTCACGCGGGGCAGCGGGAGTGCCGGTGGGAACGGATGCCTATGAGATTCGGGCAAAGGGGCGAGACGGCATTGATTTTTCAACAGCCTTTCGCTATGATGGTAATACTTTCTGGCATATCGGGAATATTGCGCCCTATCAGGTGCAGAATGCAGCGGTTGCGATCCGCACTCTGTGTGTGCTGCATGAGAAAGAGCGGCTGTTTGCGGATCTGACGGCTGCCGATGTTCAGAAGGGTATTGCCGGCTTTTTCTGGCCGGGACGAATGGAAGAAATACGACCGTCTGTCTATCTGGACGGTGCGCATAATGAGGACGGAATCCGGAAGTTTGCGGATGCGATTCGTGACGCTGCGGGAGAGGAACCCGTGGGGCTGCTGTTCGCAGTGGTCTCGGACAAAAACTACGAGGGCATGATCTCTTATCTGGCACGATCCGTGAAGCTGCGTTATGTTGTGCTGACAGAGATAGCGGGGGAACGAAAAACGGATGCCCGGAGGCTTGCAGAGCTGTTCGGCGCATATACGGACAATGTTTTTATTTGTAAGAATTCCGCGGAGGCTCTGAAACTGGCAGAACAGAAGCGGGAAGAAGGGCTTTTGTTTATCTGCGGAAGCCTGTATCTGGTCGGGGAAATCAAGGAGATGCAGAAGTGATCAATTACGAGGAAGAACTGAAGAAATTTAAGCCGAGCCTTGACGTTGACGACGCGGAGGGCGCGATCTATTCGCGCGACCTCACGGACGTGATAGATATTTTGAAAGAGATGATGAACGAGACCTCTGTCGGGGAAAGTCACGGGAGTGAAAACGGATGAAATGTATGTACTGCGGCGCAGAGCTGGGCGCTGTCGCTTACTGTCCGAACTGCGGATGTGACGTGACGGTACAGAGACAGGCGGTCGTATTGTCCGGCCTGTATTATAATCAGGGGCTTGAAAAAGCTCAGGTCAGGGATCTGAGCGGAGCGATCGACATGCTCAACCGAAGCCTGAAATTTAATAAGGGAAACATAGATGCCAGAAATCTGCTTGGCCTTGTCTACTTTGAGACGGGGGAAGTGGTCGCGGCACTCTCCGAGTGGGTCATTTCCAAGAACCTGCAGCCGGAGGAAAATATGGCATCTGATTATATTGCCAATCTGCAGAAGGATGCAAACAGACTCGATCTGATCAATCAGACGATCAAGAAGTATAATATCGCCCTTCAGAACTGCCGCTCTGACAATGAAGATGTGGCGATGATTCAGCTGAAAAAGATCCTGCAGCAGAATCCGAAGCTGATCAAGGGATATCATCTGCTCGCTCTTCTTTATATCCGTCAGGAGGAATTTGAGAAAGCGAGAAGACTCCTGAAAAAGGCGATCCGTATTGATAAGACGAATACCACGACTCTGAGATTCTTAAGAGAGGTAGATGAGCAGACCGGTACCACGACTACACTGGAGCCGCACTTCCGCCTGTTCGGCAGAAGGGGGAAGACAGAGGAGGCTGTGCCCCGCACAGAGGAAGCGGAGCTGCCCACCCCTGCCGAGACTCTCGCTGCCCGTCCGGTGTCCTATCGTCCGGTGGGAATTCGCGGAACGCTTGCCTCGATCGTGATCGGAATCGTGATCGGAGCGGCTGCGATCTGGTTTCTCTTTATTCCTGCCCGCACTCAGCGCCTGAATGAAGAGGCAAATGAAAAAATCGCAAAATATTCCGCGGATATAGCGGTATATTCCACCCAGAACCAGTCCTTGACGGCGCAGCTTGCAAATCAGCAGGATACGGTGGATAACGCCAATACAAATATCGACAATGCAAACGCAAAAGCAAGCACGTATGAAGATCTGCTGAATGCCGTGCAGGCGATGAATAATAATCAGAGAACCGCGGCGGCGACATATCTGATCGATGTGAATCAGAATCTTCTATCCGCAGATTCACAGCAGATTTATGACAGCGTTTATCGCGAACTGCAGGAGGAGCTGCTGGAGGTGCTGATTGCCGACGGAGCCGAGGCATTTGTTGGAAAGGACTTTGCGACTGCGATTCAGAGATTTGAGGCGGCACGCGAGATCGACGGTGCAAACTACACGATCCTGCTCTATCTGGCTCATTCCTACAGACTGAACGGAGATCAGGCATCCTGTGACGAGGTCATTGCGGTGATCTCCGAGACGTTCCCGCACTCCATGCGCTCCGTCAATGCGGAAAAATATCTGAGTACCAGCGATACCTATGAGCCGGCACCGGACGAAGATACAGAGATCAAGGAGACGGTTGCTCTGATCGAGGAGTATTCCGGAATTACACCCGAAGCGGGGGATACTTCGAATGAAGACGCTGCGGCGGCTGACAATACGGCGGCTGAGGATGCGGAAGCCGATGACGCAGAGGCCGATAACGCCGATGAAGACGGCGCGGACGAAGAGAATACGGATGCAGGCTGACAGAGACGGAGAATACATGAAAAACACGGAAATAGTGCAGACACTGCAGGAGCTGATAGGAGCAGATGCGGTCCTGACAGATGAATTGATGAAGCAGCACACGACCTTTCGCATCGGCGGACCGGCGGATTTATTTGTAATGCCGGGAAGTGCGAAGGATGTAATGAAGGTGCTTGCGGTACTGAGGAACAATCATATTCCCTATTTCATTATGGGAAACGGAAGCAATCTTCTTGTGTCCGATGAGGGATACCGCGGGTGCGTGGTTCAGATCGGAAGCCGTATGAGTGAGATCCGGGAGGAGGACGGCATTCTGGAGTGCGGTGCGGGCGCGCTGCTCTCTCAGATCGCAGCTGCCGCGAGAGCGGAATCTCTGGCGGGCTTTGAGTTCGCCTCCGGTATTCCCGGCACTCTGGGAGGTGCCTGTGTGATGAATGCGGGAGCATACGGCGGTGAAATGAAGGATGTACTTGCCGGCGTTACAGTGCTTGACAAAGAAGGAAACGTGCAGAAATACGCGGTGGATGAATTAGAACTGGGATACCGCACCAGCCGTCTGCTGAAGGAGGAGAGCATTGTTCTCTCTGCGAAGATACGACTGGAAAAAGGAGATCCGGAGGAGATCCTTGCAAAGACCGAGGAGCTTCGCCGGAAGCGCGTGGAAAAACAGCCGATTGAAATGCCGAGTGCAGGCAGCACCTTTAAGCGGCCTGAGGGCTATTTTGCCGGAAAGCTGATCGAGGATGCGGGGCTGAGAGGATTTGGGATCGGCGGCGCACAGGTTTCCGAGAAACACTGCGGCTTTGTGGTCAACAGCGGTGATGCGACCGCAGCGGATGTACAGGCACTGATCACGGAAATTCAGTGCAGAGTCTATGAGATGGCAGGCGTGGATCTTGAGACGGAAGTGCGTTTCCTTGGTGAGTTCTGACCGGACAAACGGAGGAACCTATGAAATTAGTTATTGTGACCGGTATGTCCGGTGCCGGAAAAACAACGGTCCTCAACTTTCTTGAGGATTCCGGATATTACTGTGTGGATAATCTTCCGGCTCCGCTCATTATGCCGTTTGTGCACCTGGCGGAAAGCAGTACCGATTCTGAATATCAGAAGGTGGCACTCGGCGTGGACGGAAGAAACGGAAAAGCGGGAGATCGGGCACTTGAAGAGGCTCTGGATCAGATACGGACGGAAAAACTGACCTGTCAGATCCTGTTTCTGGAGGCTTCGGATGAGATCCTGATCAAGCGCTATAAGGAAACGCGGCGGACACATCCGATATCCGGGCGTGAAGGAAGTCTGGAGGACGGAATTAAAAAAGAACGTGTTCTTCTAAAATATCTGAAGGAGCGCGCAGATTACATTCTGGATACCAGTCAGCTGCTGACCCGGGATCTGAAAAAAGAAGTCCGCAGAGTGATCGTAGAAGAAAACAGCTACAAGAATCTATATATCACGGTTCTTTCATTTGGCTTTAAATACGGAGTGCCTGCGGAGGCGGATCTGGTCATGGATGTGAGATTTCTTCCGAATCCGTACTATGATCTGAATCTCAGGATGTATACGGGGCTGGATGAGCCGATACAGGATTTCCTGAATAAATTCAGTCAGACATCGGAATTCCTGGAGAAATTTACGGGGCTGGTTGACTTCCTGATTCCGAACTATATTGCCGAGGGCAAGAATCAGCTTGTGATCGCTGTGGGCTGTACGGGCGGACGTCACCGCTCGGTAATGATGGCAGATGCGATCTATCGTCATCTGACGCAGTATAAGGAATACGGGCTGCGGGTCGAGCACCGCGACATGCACAGAGATCCTGCGCACAAGCCCGGTCAGTACGAGGTGCAGGAATGTCCTTCTCAGGAGATGTAAAGAAAGAACTTCATGCGCTGATCCCCGATGCAAGACACTGCCAGATCGCCGAGCTCAGGGCGCTGACAGGCCTTCTCCGCTGCCGTGAGGAGGAAGCGGATGACAGGGTCTTCCTGAAAACGGAATCAGAGGCTCTTCAAAACAGGGTCTTTACATTAGTTCAGAAAGCATTTAATATAAAGTTGGCTGTAGCCGGGGATGCTGACCGCCCGCAGGGAACTGCCGGATGTCTTCTTGAGATTCGTAAAGAAGACAAACAAAAGGGTATTCTGCAGGCGCTGAGGCACAGAATGGTGCTCGGGCCGGAATGCTGCAGACGCGCATATCTGCGTGCTGCATTTCTTGCCTCCGGATCAATTAGTGCGCCCGAAAAATATTACCACCTTGAGGTGGTTGCACAGGATGCTGATACGGCTGAAGAGGTTCAAAGCGTCATGAAGAGCTTTGCTCTTGACGCCAAGACCGTTCGTCGTAAGCATACTTATGTAGTGTACCTGAAGGAGGGAGAACAGATCGTAAGAGCTCTCGGAGAGATGGGAGCCGGTGTATCTCTGCTGAAACTGGAAAGCATTCGCGTGACCAGAGAGGTAAAGGGAAACATCAACAGGAAGGTGAACTGTGAGACGGCGAACATCCGGAAGACGATCGTGTCCTCACACAGGCAGATCGAGGATATTGCGTTTCTGAAGGGGCGGAAGGAATTTTCCGAACTGCCCGCGCAGCTCAGGGAGATGGCTGAGATCAGACTTCAATATCCGGATGATTCTCTCGCAGAGCTTGGCGGACATCTGAATCCCAGAATCGGGAAATCGGGAGTCAACCATCGTCTGAGAAAGATCAGCGAGATCGTTGCGAACCTGAGAGAAAAGGATACAGTCTAATGCTTTAAATGAGATATCTGCATTTGCGGATATCACCACTTTTTTTGAGGAACTTAACATGACAAAGAAAACGGTTAATATTCAGTTGGAAAACGGTCTGGACACACGTCCTGTTGCACATCTTGTACAGGTAGCCAGCCAGTTTCGAAGCGATGTTTATCTTGAGACCGGCAGCCGCCGTGTCAACGCAAAGAGCATCATGGGGATGATGACGCTTGGACTGGATACAGGATCGGAAGTGACAATTGCCGCTAACGGAGAAGATGAAGGCGATGCGGTTGCTCAGCTGGAGGCATTTTTGAACAGAGCAAACGCCTGAGACGGATTCAGACCGGATAAGGGCGGAAGCTGCTTGTCCATACTATAAATGAATCATAAAAAAACAGCTGCAAAA
>JAUNAN010000018.1 GCA_030527595.1 Lachnospiraceae bacterium
ACCATGCTAGATGACTACAGATTTTCCTTCCGTACCGCTAACTAAATGACATTGAGAGTATACAAGGCAAAAAATACCCATCGACAGATGGGGGTCAGATCCCATCGTTCAGCCTTTAGCACCTTACATTAGCAGGTTGCTGTGTGGTCACAGGAGCTGTCCCTCGCACACCATATATATACAAAGAATAATGAGTGAGTACCGGTGATGCGAAATGCCCGGGGTAAAGGACAATGAATATGCCGATATCGGCAAGAATATAACGAAATCAAGATAATGAATCATCATATTTTTGCCGATAACGTGCTATACTATATTCTGTAGGAGGGAAAGTACATGAGGTATTTATCTGTTGCGGAGGTTGCTGAGAAATGGGGCATTTCTGAGAGAAGTGTTCGAAATTACTGCGCACAGGGTCGTATTTCCGAGGCTTTCCTTACGGGTAAGACCTGGAATATTCCTGAAACGGCAGAAAAGCCCCGACGTGTAAATGTTCACAAGGATGAGCCAAAAACAATTCTTGATTATTTGAGATCTGAGAAGAAGAGTAGATCCAGAGGAGGCATCTATCACAAGGTTCAGATTGAATTGACATATAACTCGAATC
This sequence comes from Lachnospiraceae bacterium, assembly GCA_030527595.1. GTDB lineage: Bacteria > Bacillota > Clostridia > Lachnospirales > Lachnospiraceae > Chordicoccus. The sequence goes on from JAUNAN010000018.1 coordinate 608, forward strand.
ATATGGAGGGCAGTAAACTGACTCACGATCAGACCCGTTATATCTACGAAACAAATACTATCGGAGCCGAAGCAGGCAGTCTGAACGTGGATGATATTGTTGAAACCGCAAACCATTTCCGGTGTATTGATATGATCATAGACCAGGCACACTTACAGGTGTCTGAAAAGCTGATAAAGCAGCTTCATTATGTGCTGAAAAGCAGTACCAGTGACAGCAGGAAAGAGTGGTTCGCTGTAGGTGATTATAAAAAGCTGCCTAATGAGGTTGGTGGTATGGAGACCGCTCCGCCTGAAGAAGTCGCTGAGAAGATACAAAAGTTGATAGCTGATTATAACAGCATAAAAGATAAGACTCTGGATGATATCCTGAATTTTCACTATCAGTTTGAGCATATTCATCCGTTCCAGGACGGTAACGGGCGTGTTGGCAGACTGATCATGTTTAAGGAATGCCTGCGAAATAATTTTGTACCTTTCATCATCGAGGATGATCTGAAAATGTTTTATTATCGCGGAATGTCAAAGTGGACACAGGAAAAAGGCTATCTGAGAGATACCTGTTTAACCGCACAGGATCGATTCAAAGTATATCTGGATTATTTTCGAATTAAGTATTGATGTTCGTAGAGGAAGTGAAAATTCCGTCAGCAGGAACCGCGTGAGTGGAATTTTTTCCGAAATACATATAAAATAAAAAACTGAGCTTCATTCATAGTTGTCTGAAGTATCAATGCATAATCATGCAGAGGGGGAAAAACATGGAAAGAGATAACAGACCGCGCAGCAGAGAAAAAAATGTGACCGGGCAGAAGGGCTCGGTGCAGAAGCGGGGAGCCGGACAAGGAAGCGGACCGGTCGGAACAGGAAGACCGGGAGGAAACGGACCTGCCGGATCCGGCAGACCGGGAGGAAATGTCCCGGGAGGAAGAAGACCTGCCGGAGGAGGTTCCTCCCATCGCGGACTGACCCGTGCCGGCGGTTTTGGCGGCGGCGCGGCTGTCATAATTGCTATTCTCGTCTACCTGCTCGGCGGCGGCGGCAGCACAGCGACGGGGAGCGGAAGCATCTCCGGCGGTGCCGCAAATGCAATCGTCTCTATGCTGGGCAGCGGATCCGGCAGTTCCGGAGGAACAGGTACGGCGAGCGGAACCTGGAGCTACAAGAATAATACCGGTGTTCTGAATACCGAGGTCGCTGACGCTGCAGCAGAGAAACGGACGGTGATCAGAGGAGACGGAACCGATACCGTCACGATCATGGTCTATATGTGCGGTGCGGATCTGGAGTCACGCTCCGCGATGGCAACAAAGGATCTGCAGGAGATGCTGGCTGCCAGCCTGAGCGATCAGGTGAATCTGATCGTATATACAGGAGGTGCGAAGACCTGGAAGAACAATGTTGTCAGCAGCTCTGTCAATCAGATCTATCAGGTGAAGAACGGCGGGCTTGTCTGCCTGGAAGAGAATGCGGGATCGGGTACCATGACGGATCCGGACAATCTGACTTCTTTCATTTCCTACTGTGAGGAGAATTTCCCGGCGAACCGCAGGGATCTGATCTTCTGGAATCACGGCGGCGGTTCCGTAAGCGGCTACGGCTATGACGAGAATCATCCGAAATCCGGATCGATGTCACTTTCCGGAATCAATACGGCACTGAAGAATGCAGGAGTCACCTTTGATTTTATCGGATTTGATGCCTGCCTGATGGCGACGGTGGAAAATGCACTGATGCTGGACGATTATGCGGATTATCTCATTGCCTCGGAGGAGACGGAGCCCGGAATCGGCTGGTATTATACGGACTGGCTGACAAAGCTCTCCGCCGATACGTCCATGAGCACGCTCGAAATCGGAAAGAATATCGTGGATGACTTCGTTGCCAAGTGTGCGAGCAGCTGCCCGGGACAGAAGACAACGCTTTCCGTCACGGATCTTGCGGAAGTAGCCGCAACAGTGCCTTCTGTGCTGAATACCTTCTCCACAGATACAACGGCAATGATCAAAAACGACGAATATGCGGCTGTCTCCGATGCAAGATACGGCGCGAGGGAGTTTTCACGATCCTCAAAGATCAACCAGATCGATATGGTCCATATGGCAAGACGTCTGAACACGGACGCCTCGAACGCGCTGGCAGATGCCCTGCTCAGTGCCGTGAAATACAATAAAACCTCCGCAGACATGACGAACGCCTACGGACTTTCCGTCTATTTCCCGGCAGGAAATGCTGACAAGGTAGATTCCGCCGTGGCAGCCTACAGCCATATCGGCATGGATGCGTCCTACAGTCAGTGCATCAAGGCAGCGGCAGCGATGAGCGTCAGCGGCCAGGCGGCAGCGGGCGGCACTTCCTCAGCCCTGCCCCAGCTTCTGTCAGCAATGACCGGAACATCTTCCTCTTCCTCTTACGGAGACTTAAGTGCTCTTACTTCTCTGGCAGGAAGCCTGCTGACAGGCTCTCTCTCCGGAAGAAGCATTGACGGATTAAATGAGAACAACACGGAATTCCTTGCAGACAGCGGTCTTGACAGTGAAGCTGTCACCGCATATCTGAATGAACACCACATTGATGCTGAGAAGCTTGTGTGGAGTGAGGGAGAAACACCGGTTCTTTCTCTGACGGAGGAGGAATGGAGTCTGGTGAAGGATCTGGAGCTCAGCGTCTATTATGATGACGGAGCGGGCTTTATCGATCTGGGACTTGACAATGTGTTTTCATTTGACGAAGAAGGAAATCTGATCGGCACCTATGACAATACCTGGCTGGCGATCGAGGGTCAGCCAGTGGCATACTACTATGATTCCACCGTGGATGACGGAGAGCATTACACGATCACGGGACATGTGCCGGCACTGCTGAACGACGAGCGTGTGAACCTCATTCTGGTGTTTGACGATGAAAATCCCAACGGCTATATTGCCGGCGCGTCCTATGTCTATGACGGAGAGACGGAAACTGTCGGAAAGTCCCTGGAAGCACCGGAAGAGGGAGATACCATTGATTTCCTCTGCGACTATTACTCCTATGACGGTGACTACGAGGACAGCTACCTGCTGGGTGAGCAGATCACGTATACCGAAGATATGGAGATCAGTAACGTGGAGATCGGCGACAGTATCTCGGCGATGTACCGGATCACGGATATTTACGGTCAGAATTACTGGACAGAGACCATGCGGTAAGGAGAGTGTATTTGAACTATACGGAGCAGCAGCTCGCAAGGATTGCGAAGCGGGAAAATAACACGAAGCGAAGCTATCTGGTGGTGAATCCCCTGCAGGGGAAGCATGTGCCGGTGTCTCCGGGTGAGGCTCTTGCCGTGAGCGGAGCGCTGGCGGAGCTTCTTAAGGGAAAGATCGAAGTTTCCCGCACCCTGCTCATCGGATTTGCGGAGACCGCGACGGCCATCGGCGCAAATGCAGCGGTCACGCTGGGCACAAAATACATGCAGACTACCCGGGAAATCATTCCCGGTGTGTCCTATCTGTTTTTTTCGGAGGCGCACAGTCATGCCACGGAGCAGAAGCTCGTGGCGGATGATCTGGATGCGGTCATATCGGAAATAGACCGGATCGTATTTGTGGAGGACGAGGTCACCACAGGCAATACGATCCTGCAGATCATTGAGATCCTGCGGAAGCGGTATCCGGGAAAACTGGAATTTTCGGTTGCATCCCTCCTGAACGGCATGACTGAGGAGCACCTGAAGCGCTATGAAAATGAGAACATCGGGCTTTATTTTCTGGTGAAGACAGATCACAGCAGATACGGAGAAGCGGCAGACAGATATGTGTCTGACGGTACATATGTTGACTGTGTATGTGACGGCGCAGATCAGGAGCCTGAGGGCGCTGAGAGTGCATCCCCGGAGATCGTGAGCGAAAACGCAGAGTCTGCGATAAATTACTGCGAGCGCCGGATTCTCGGCGCAATGGACAGCAGAAGACTGGTGGATGCGCCGGCGTATGAGGCTGCCTGCGATAAATTATATGAACAGATCATGAGCGGGCAAGGAGAGATCACGGGGAAGCGGATCCTCGTGATCGGCACGGAGGAATGCATGTATCCGGCGATCTTTGTCGGGCAGAAGATGGAGGCGGCAGGAAATCTCGTTCGTACCCATTCCACGACCAGAAGTCCGATCCTCGTGAGCCGCGATCCCGCCTATCCTCTGCACAGCAGATATGAGCTGCGAAGTCTCTACGAGGACGGGCGCGTGACCTTCCTCTATGAGATTGCTTCTTATGACAAGGTATTTGTTATTACGGATGCCGCAGAGGGAGCGGAGAAGGGGACGAAATCTCTGATCCGCGCACTGGGCAGACAGAACACGGATATCACACTGGTCAGATGGTGTAAATAAATCAGGTGACGCCGAAGAAGCGGATGACATCGAAGAAGCGGATGGCACAGAAGAATCAGATAACCAAAGAATCGGGCGGACCGATCATACAGGGACAATCAATGAATCAAATGAGAAACAGGATGCGGAGCTCATACAGGGAAGAGGATGTCACTCTGCTCTTAAAGGACATTACGGGACTTGTGGAACCGCAGTCAACTGAGGAGCGGGAGAAACAGATTCAGGCGGGCAGACACTACTGTGAGATGCTGCCGATAGAATATGTGCCCACTGCAAAATACATGCAGGTCTATGAGGAGGCGCTGCAGCATTTTTCAAAGCCTGTGGCAGAGGCGGTGGGGGTTCTTGCCGACCGGATCATGCAGCAGAGAGGTGAGGGGACAGTCATCGTCTCTCTGGCCCGGGCGGGCATACCCGTAGGAATCCTTGTCAGACATTTCCTGCAGTTCAAATACAAGATCGATGTTCCCCATTACTCGATCTCTATCATTCGGGGACGTGGAATCGATCGAAATGCCATGCGGTATCTGCTGGATCGATATCAGCCGGAACAGCTTCTGTTTCTGGACGGCTGGATCGGAAAAGGTGCGATCTATCAGGAGCTGAAGAAAGAGCTGGCCGCATATCCGGGCGTTTCTTCGGACATTGCCGTGATCGCGGATCCGGCAAACATCACCGGTCTCTGCGGAACACACGAGGATATTCTGATCCCGAGCTCCTGCCTCAACAGCACGGTGTCCGGCCTGATCAGCCGTACCCTTCTTAGGGATGACATCATAGGTCCGGAGGATTTTCATGGAGCTGTTTTCTATGAGGAGCTGCGTGATGCGGACTTATCCTATGCATTTATCGAGGCAATCGAGCAGCATTTTTCCCCGGAAAATGAAAACACAGCAGGTGTGGCAGTTCCCCCGTGCACGGATCCGGAGCCGGAAGAGCTAATTGAGAGCCAGGATCTTGGGGAAGTAAAGCAGATCGATAGTCCGGGAATCGGGGAAGTAAAGCAGATCGATAGTCCGGGACTTGAGGAAGTAAGGGGAATCGGTGCGAAATTCGGGATCAGGGACGTGAATCTCGTGAAACCCGGAATCGGAGAGACAACGAGAGTGCTCTTAAGGAGAGTGCCCTGGAAGGTGCTGGTCGATCCGCGATATGAAAAAAGTCCCGAGCTGGCGCATGTGGTGAGGCTTGCGGAGGAAAAGATGGTTCCGGTGGAGTTTTATCCTCTTCGGAACTATAAGTGCTGTGGGATCATAAAAAAGCTTGCGGACACATAAATTTAAGAATAAGCATCGGGATTGCAGTCAAGGCGGCTTTCCCGATGCTTTTTTTGGGATAAGTCTATTAATCAGGCATCGGGATTGCAGCCAAGATGGCTTTCCCGATGCATTAAAACATGGAAACAGATTTCTCTAATTCAGACGGCATTTCTTTTTCCGGGCTTTCCGGTGCTCTTGAGCGTGTGCACGGGGGAGGCATCAGGCTCTTCTACTCCGTAGAGCTCTGCGAGATAAAGGATCTTCTGCGCCCAGTTGAAATGTGTTTTATATTCATTCATGCGCTCACGGGCACTGCTGCCGGATACCAGAGAACCGGCATCCTCACTCCAGCCCAGAACGGCTCTCGCATCCGCCAGATCATTTACCGGTACTTTCAGGGATTGATTCACCACGGAGATCTGATTGGGATGGATGACGGTTTTGCCGGTAAATCCGCAGAGACGGTCCTCAGCAAGCTCCTGCATCAGACCGGATTTCCAGTTTTTTCCCGCGTAGTATTCCCAGACCGGGCCTGAGATCACGTAATCCGTGCCGAATACGGAGACGATGTCAGAGAAAATATCGGCAATAGGACGGATCTGATAAATAGATTCGTCTGCGTGCCGGCGGAATCCGAATAAATGGCACAGATCGTTGCCGCCCACCCGGATATTGAGGATCTGTTCCTCTGCCGGAGCGAGGAGATCCTTCAAATGATAAAGAAAATCCGTCCGTTTTCTCAGATCGATCAGATCCGCACTCTCGAGGATCGGCATCAGATAGAGCGGGGCGGCAGCGGCGGCATTGGCAGCGGTCAGTTCCCGGATATAATCCGATGCATTTTCGGTGTCAAATTTCGGAGCAATAAAGCCTGTTACGATCGTGAGGCTCTTTTCAAGCAGCGGAAGAAGACGGGAGATCTGCCTGGGGCTGCGTACCCTGATAAAGATTTTCGGCAGATAAAAGCTCTGCGTACGGCTTCTCCGATGCAGCTTTTTCAGCGTCTTTACGAGGATCCGCTCGGCATCCTCCACACAGGCATCGGCAATGGTATCCTCCAGACACAGTGCAAGAGAGTACGGCTTTCCGAAGGCTTCTCCGATCACGGAATCCGCTACGGAAGGATGATTTGCCGGGCAGTAAAGAAGTGCTCCGACACTGTAATAAACGGCATTGTTTTTCATTTTCTATCACCGGAAGGCGCTCAGCCTTCATTCTTTCTAAATGATATATCCTGCAAAGGCGAACCTGACAGGATTCGTCCACATTGTTCCTATTATAGCACTTAAAGAAGAAAAAGACAGGATTCCGTCTCGGAAGCTGTGTTTTGTGGTAAACTTGTGAGTATCGACAGTATTCGGAGGCTTCTTTATGGCGAGTATTCAGTTCCGGCACAATATGATGCATGTAGATTCCATCGATTCCTTTTTCAGCATTCGCGGAGGATTCCACAGTCTGACCAGGGATGTTTATTTCGTGCGTGCACTGGGAGAGTCGGATCGGATCAATGAGCAGATCCTCTCCTTTGACAGAAGAATGGAGACAGATCAGACAGGTTATGTGCGCCTGCAGAAGCTGCCGGTTCTTACGGATCCCGGAGATATTGCCTTTTATTCGGGTCTCTTTGATGCCTTCTCCTCCGGAAAAAGGAAGCCCTTCCGAAATCTTTCCGATGATGTACTCTTTTTGGGATGGCTGAAGGATGCACTCGCCGAAATCATGAATCTTTATCGCACTTCACGCACCGGAGTAAGCCGCTCAATGGAACGTAATCTGGGCACAAAGTTTCTGTTTTGGCTCGATACGCTCATGTGTGAGGTGCTCGTAGGATGGACACCGAGGTCTGTCATTAAGGTTGCGGCCGACAATGTCACGAAGGAGCAGGAGTATCTCTTCTATCTTATGCTCACCTTCCTGGGCTGCGATGTGCTGCTCTATGAGACAAAAGCAGATGTGCCTCTGCCGCAGAGCCTGCTTTCCTATTCCGTACCGCTGGTACAGGGAAGTTTTGGCACAACACCGGTTACGCCTTACAGAAAAATGACCGGTCAAATGCAGACACAGCCGTCTGCCGCCAACAGAGCAGGCGTAACAGGACAGAATCCCGCCGCCAACAGGGCAGGCGTAGCGGGACAGAGATCTGCAGCCCAGGGGGTCGGAACGAAGAGGCAGACAGCGCCCGCAGCAAATACCGTACCTGCCGTCCCGAAGCGGAGAGAAGCGGCCGCTGCTCTCAGAACAGAAAAATCCTATGAAGAGCTTGCCCGTCTCGCAGCCTCCGTGGTGCTGATCGGCGTGCACAAGCCGAACGGTGAAATTACGGCAACAGGTTCGGGCATCATGATCGGTACAGAGGGGTATATTCTGACCAATCATCACGTGGCCTCCGGCGGGAGCTTTTATTCCGTCAGAGTAGAGGATGATGAAACGGTCTATACCACGAATGAGGTGATCAAATATAACCCGGATACGGATCTTTCGATCATCCGGATTCAGCGGAAGCTGACACCGATTCCGGTCTACGGCGGAGAAAAGCCTCTGGTCAGGGGACAGAGGGTGATCGCCATCGGCAGTCCCCTGGGACTTTTTAATTCCGTCTCGGACGGTATCATCTCGGGCTTCAGAACGATCCGGGATGTGGATATGATCCAGTTCACGGCACCGATCTCCCACGGAAGCTCGGGAGGTGCGGTCCTCAATATGTACGGAGAGATCATCGGAATCAGTACGGCGGGAATAGACAGCGGTCAGAATATCAATCTGGCTGTCGGATATGAGACGATCCGTCTGTTTACCAGAGGTTTTACCGGCTGATGTTAACACGCAGGCAGCCGCGCAGGCTCAGCTGCATTGTTAAATTACCTGAATTATGATAAAATCTTTTCTGTATAAATAACAGATTTTTGAAGGGAGCATTATGAAGCCGGATCGCAGACATATACAGATATCCTTTAATTCTCCGGTGATCCTTCTGTTTACAGTGATCAGTTTTCTTGTGCTGGTACTTGACCGGATCACGGGAAGCGGGACGACCTATCTGTTTTTCAGTGTATATCGTTCCTCACTTGCGAATCCGCTGACTTATCTCCGGCTGTTCGGTCATGTCCTCGGACATGCGGGCTGGGAGCACTACATCGGTAATTTCACACTGATCCTTGTGGTGGGACCGCTGCTGGAGGAAAAGTACGGGTCAAAGAATATGCTGATCGTGATCCTGTCCACTGCTTTTGTGACGGGACTGGTGCATGTTTTACTCTTCCCGCAGTCCCTCCTCCTCGGAGCGAGCGGGGTCGTGTTTGCATTTATCCTGCTTGCATCTATCACCAGTGTGGAGAACGGAAAGATTCCGGCGACCTTTCTGCTGGTAGCCGTGATCTATATCGGAGGTCAGATCTACGAAGGTATTTTTGTGGCGGACAACGTATCGAATCTCACGCATATCCTGGGAGGTGCGGTAGGCTCCGGAATCGGATTTGCCCTGAATAAGAAGAGAGCGTGATCCGAAACCGCAGGTGCGCCGGGAAACAGGGTTGAAACAGAAGGTAAGCTTGCTGCATGTATACACATAAACAGATTTTAAATCCGGATGATTTCTTTACGGAACTGCAGAAGAGAAGGGAAAAAGGCGTGTACTTTTACCGGATCTGCGGATATTCGGATGAAATTCATACATTTATTAAAAAATATTATGATGCGGCCAGACGTACCGGTGTCATTATCGAAGGAAAGATTCCGAACCCGGATGAAGGCAATCTGTCCTATTATCAGGAGGTTATGGGGCGGGAATTCAGGATGGACCCGGTCTTCCTCAACGAGGGACTCAGGAGATGGCTGCCAAGAATGACGGAATTTCAAAGGCAGAACGTGGTATCTGCCCTCTACGATTCTCTCGACGGCATGCGCAGAGCAGGCAAAAATGAAAACATGCTCAAAAATGCCTTCATCAAGTTTATGTGCTGGCTCTACTATAAGTTTGAGCGGGTCGTGACACAGCTCGGAGAGAATCATATTCCCAAAATTCTGTACGAAGGAACGATCAGTCACTACGAGCTCATGCTGATCTCCATTCTCTCCAACGCCGGGTGTGACGTGGTTCTGCTTCAGTATGAGGGAGACACGGAATACAGGAAGCTCGATCCGGATTCCAGGATGTCTCTTCTTATGGAACGTCCCGGAATGACAAAGTTTCCGGCAGGCTACAGTCTGAAAAAGGTGAGAGCGGACATACAGGAGGCCTATAACAGAGAGCGTATGTACGGGGAGCCCTCAAAATACGCACCCTGCACAAACGCCTGGATCGAAGGAAACGGACTTGCGGATATTCTGACACCGCTGAAGACGAGGGGAGAGGATCCCCGCTTTTTCTATAATGCGTTTTATCGAATGAACGGTGTCTCCGACAGGCTGACCTATACGAATGAACTGATCCGTCTGCGGCAGGGATTAAAAGCCGCAGGAAGAAAGACGGTGGTCATAAGCGGACAGATTCCGATGCCGTCACCGGAGGAAATTTCCGGCATTCACAGAAGTCAGTATGCCAATCAGGATCAGATGATTCAGGGACTTGCGGCTAATCTGCAGGGCAGACAGAGCGGCGAGCTTCTGAAGCTGGCAAGAAGAGCCTTTATTGAGGCGGTGCTTGCGGAGGCGGAGAAGACCGATCACAATCTGAATCGGCTGACCAATAAGGCCGTGTATCTTCTCTGCTGGTATCTTCGCTATGCGGAAGCCCTTCTGGGACAGTGGAAAATGCCGGAGATCGGCTGCTTTATCTATCTGGGCGGCTGCAGAAATGAAAATGAGGCAATGTTCCTCGGCTTTCTTTCCAGGCTGCCGGTTGACGTGCTGATCCTTTGTCCGGATCTGAATAAGACCTGCTGTCTGCAGGATAAGCGTCTCTATGAACTTACTGAAAGCGAGAGTCTCGCTCTCTCCAGGTTCCCGGAGGAGAATTCGCAGGTCAGTATCGGCACTGCCGCTTATCATGCGGAGCGCGATCTGGACCGGATCATGTATCAGGACACGGGCATATACCGGAATCAGCAGTATGCAAAAGCCGGTGTGATCACACTGAAGACCATGTATGAGGAGATCCGGATCCTCTGGGATGAGGAGCTGAAATACAGGCCGAACTTCAGTACTGCGGACGGGAAGGCCAATATCCCTGTTATCTTTGCAAAGGTCAACGGCGTAAAGGACGGAAATGTGAACGCCTACTGGATGTCTGTCAGGGAGCTGATCACGGAGGATACCTTTGTCATCTCCTCGGCACCTTATCTGGCATCAAATTTGGCGAATCCGATGAAGATGTATGCCCCGGAATTTTATAAAAACGGAAAGCTTTTGAAGGAAAAGATCAAAAATCATCCCCGCTATCCCTACGGGATCCTGCGGGAGGACATGCAGGACTTTATGCTGGACAAGCTGCAGGTGCTGATCGATCAGAAGCTGATCCGCGGAATCGGTACGAACGGAACCGAGTATACGGCGATCGCACAGGTGCTGAATCTGCCGAAGGAAATCGTCCGTATGATTCAGAAGTTTGATTTTACGAAGAAGAATCCAAAGCTGATCTATATCAATACGGGAGAAACGATGATCTCCCTCGAGGATACGATTCTGACAGCTTTTTTGAATCTGATCGGCTTCGATGTTTTGTTTTTCGTTCCCACCGGCTATCAGACCGTGGAACGGATGTTTGCAAAAACTCCCATGGAGGAGCATCAGATCGGTGAATACCTGTATGATCTGCAGGTGCCTGATCTGAACAGTATCTCGTTAAAATCGCGCGGTACATGGCGTGACAGGATTTTCGGGAGGTAAGAGAATATGGCAGTTGATTTCGGAACAAGAACGCAGTCCCCTGTTATGACGGGCACTCTGCAGCCGAAGGAGGAGCTTGCGGAGGTTCAGGCCTATGATATTGCGGAGGATCGTCAGCAGCTGAATGCACAGCTGGTGAACTCCGAGGAGGTAGACCGCATCGTCAGCACGATCGAGGTGTTCAATATGTCGACCATCGTGAATTTCGGTTCGGAGGTGGCAGAGGAGATCTCAAAGGCGTCGGATGTGGTTCTGAACAGCATGAATATGTCCCAACTCGATGACACCAGTGAGCTGATGCAGACTCTGGCCAAGATCATGGGTAAGTTTGATATCGATGAGATCAAGGACAGTCCCGGTCTCTTCGGCAGAATTTTTGGAAATGCAAAAAAACAGCTGGAAAAAATTCTTGCCAAGTATCACACCATGGGCGATGAGGTAGACAAGATCTACGTTCAGCTGAAGGGCTATGAGACGGAGATCAAGGATTCCAACAAAAAGCTTGAAACTCTGTTTACGGCAAATGTCGATTATTATCATGAGCTTGTTAAGTATATTCTGGCAGGAGAGCAGGCCTGCGAGGAGATCCGCTCCTACATGGCGCAGCGTCAGCAGGAGCTGGAGGCGACAGGGGATCAATCGATTCAGTTTGAGCTGACCAGTCTGAATTCCGCACTCATGATGATGGAGCAGCGGACGCAGGATCTCCGCACGGCGGAGAGTGTTGCGATGCAGTCCATCCCCATGATCAAGACCATGGAATTCAGCAACTACAATCTGGTCAGGAAGATCAATTCCGCCTTTATCGTCACACTGCCTGTATTTAAGCAGGCACTTGCTCAGGCGATCCTGCTGAAGCGTCAGAGGATCCAGGCGGAGGCAATGTCCGAGCTGGATAAGAAGACGAACGAGATGCTGATCAAAAATGCGCAGAATACCGTGAATGTCTCAAAGGCAACGGCAGCGATGGCATCCGGCAGCTCTATTCAGATCGAGACGCTGGAGACGACCTGGAAGACGATCACCTCCGGCATCGAGGAGACCAGAAATATTCAGGAGAATGCCAGAAGAAAGCGCGTCGAGGATCAGCAGAGACTTCAGGCAATTAAAGATGATTTTAACAGACAGTACCATGTGCCGTCTGAGAAATAAAAATACCGTTCTTGCATTTCACATAATAAGGAGGACTTCAAATGCCTATTAATTTATCAAAGGGACAGAAAGTTGACTTAACAAAGGGAAATCCGGGACTGAAAAAGATCATGGTCGGACTTGGATGGGATGTAAATGCCTACGATTCCGGCGCGGATTTCGATCTGGATGCGGCTGCCTTCATGCTCGGCGCAAACGGAAAGTGCCCGACGGAAAAGGAATTTGTGTTCTATGGAAACCTGCAGCATGCCAGTGAATCCGTGATCCACATGGGTGACAACCTGACAGGCGAGGGTGAGGGCGATGATGAGCAGATCGCGATCGATCTGACAAAGGTGCCGGCAAATGTGGAAAAGATCGCATTTACGGTTACCATCTATGATGCGGAATCCCGCCGTCAGAATTTCGGTCAGGTTTCCAATGCCTATATCCGTCTCGTTGAGGAAACGACAGGCACCGAGCTGATCCACTATGATCTGGGAGAGGATTTTTCCATCGAGACGGCGGTCGTCGTAGGTGAGCTCTACAGACATAACGGAGAGTGGAAGTTTAATGCAATCGGAAGCGGCTTCCAGGGCGGTCTTGCCGCACTTTGCGGACATTACGGCATCGAGGTAGCATAAGAGGAGGTAATTTTTTATGCCGATCAGTTTACAGAAGGGTCAGAAGGTCAGTCTGACCAAGGGAAATCCGGGATTAAAACACGTCGTAGTCGGAATCGGCTGGGATGTGAATGCATTTGACACAGGTGGAGACTTCGATCTGGACGCTTCCGCATTCTGCCTGACAGATACGGGAAGAGTGCAGAACGGGCAGGATTTTGTGTTTTACGGAAATCTGACGCATCCCTCAGGTGCGGTGCAGCATATGGGCGACAACCTGACAGGTGCGGGCGACGGCGATGATGAGCAGATCAGGATCGATCTGACACAGGTTCCGGCAGCGATCACAAGAATCGCATTCACGGTTACCATCTATGAAGCAGAGGAACGCCGTCAGAATTTCGGTCAGGTCTCCAATGCGTTTGTGCGCATCTATAACGAAGACAACGGCGAGGAGCTGCTCCGCTATGATCTGGGCGAGGATTTCTCGATCGAGACGGCAGCTGTTTTCGGTGAGCTGTACAAGCATAACGGAGAGTGGAAGTTCAATGCGATCGGAAGCGGCTATCAGGGCGGACTTGCTGCTCTCTGTGCGAATTACGGCGTAGATATCGAATAATCAAAAGGAGGCAGGATATGTCTATCAGCTTACAGAAGGGACAGAAGGTCTCTCTTACAAAGGAACGTGCGGGCTTAAGCGGCGTGATGGTCGGTCTCGGCTGGGATGAGATCAAGCAGTCAGGCGGACTGCTTAGCAGCTTATTCGGAACAAAACAGACGATCGACTGTGATGCATCCGCAATTCTGCTGAAGAACGGAAAACTGGCAGATAAGTCCGATATTGTTTATTTCGGAAATCTGCGTCACAAATCCAATACGGTCATTCATCAGGGAGATAACCTGACAGGTGCAGGAGAGGGCGATGATGAGCAGATCATGATCGATCTCTCCCGTGTTCCGGCAGATTATGATAAAATCGTTATTGTTGTCAATATTTATCAGGCGATGCAGAAGAAACAGCATTTCGGTATGATCGAAAATGCATTTATCCGTCTGGTTGATATGAACAATAATTCCGAGATGTGCAAGTATAATCTGACAGAGGATTATTCCGGCATGACGGCTATGATCTTCGGTGAGATCTACAAGCATAACGGAGAGTGGAAGTTCGGTGCGATCGGTCAGGGAACGAAGGATCCGGGTCTCGGAGAGCTCTGCAGAAGATATATGTAAGAAAACGTAAGAAGACTGCGGCAGGGAAAGGGCAGGCATCAAAACTGCTCTTTCCCTGATTCCGTGTTCAAAGAGCGTTCACTTTGCGCACCGGGATTGACGGAGCGCAGCTGAAATCGTGTGACAGGTGTCTGCATTTTAAAGGCGGAGCCATCATGAAATACATGTTTTAAGGAGGTCATTCATATTCTATGAGTGAGATGAAAAAAGACGTCCTGATGAAAGGTTTATCGGACAGTCAGGTTCAGGAGAGTAAGAGCAAGTTCGGCACGAACGAGCTTGCAAAGAAGGAAGCGGAATCCATTTGGTCCATGTTTCTCGGTGCATTCGATGATATCTGGATCAAGGTACTGTGTGCGGCACTGGCACTGAAGATCGTGCTCGCTGTAGCAGCTGTCTTTGTTCCGGCGCTGGACGGCGGAAATGATGTGATCGAGATCATCAGTATCCTTCTGGCGATCGGTCTTGCGACAGGCTTCAGTACACTTTCCGAGTACAGAAACAGCTCCAGAAGCGAGGCGCTTCAGGAGGAATACAGCAAGACCTACGCAAAGGTCATGCGCAGCGGAAAGCTCGTCAATATTCTGACAAGCGAGATCGTAAAGGGTGATACGATCCTGGTTCAGGCAGGCGATAAGGTGCCGGTCGACGGTCTTCTCTTCGAGGGTCACATCAAGGTTTCACAGGCAGCGCTGAACGGCGAGTCCAGAGATGAGACGAAGACGGCTGCCGATACTATGGAAGATGCGGAATCCACAGACTATGCTTCCGCAAACAAGATCTTCATGGGATCCGTTGTGACATCCGGAGAAGGCTACATGGTGGCAACCGTTATCGGTGATGAATCCGAGCTCGGCAAGATCAATAAGTCTCTGACAGAGGATCCCGAGGAAGAGAGAAAGGATACCTCTTCTCTGAAGCTGGAGGTCGTTGCAGCCGGAATCGGCAAGCTCGGTGTCTCCGCAGCTGCGATCGCAGGTATTCTGCACGTGGTGCTCTCTATCATGCGCGCGGACAGTGCAGTGACTCTTGTTGCGGTTCTGCTCCTTGCGGCAGAGGCGGTCATGCTGATGGCATCGATCGTCATCATGGCGGTTCCGGAAGGTCTTCCGATGATGAACAGTCTGGTGCAGTCTATGAACACGGAATCTATGTATAAGAAGAGCATCCTTGTCAGCCACAAGGCAGCCTTCTCCGATTCCGCATATATGAATGTTTTGTTCAGTGATAAGACGGGAACGATCACACAGGGAAATCT
Organism: Lachnospiraceae bacterium; assembly: GCA_030527595.1. Taxonomy (GTDB): domain Bacteria; phylum Bacillota; class Clostridia; order Lachnospirales; family Lachnospiraceae; genus Chordicoccus. The sequence goes on from JAUNAN010000018.1 coordinate 16,303, forward strand.
CTCTCTGGTGGAGTTTATTACCGGTGACGGTCAAATCGTTCCGACTATCACGGACAGAGAATTTATTGAGGCGATCACCTTAAATAACCTTGCCAAGATCTCCTCCGAGGGTAAGGCAATCGGCTCCAACAACATGGACCGTGCCCTGCTCACTTATGCGATCAACAACGGATATGATGATTCCAAGAATGATCCGGAGAAGGTTGCGGAGATCAGCGGCTTCGATTCTGAGAAGAAGTGTGCTACCGTTACACTGAAGAACGGTGTCGTCTACTGGAAGGGTGCGACGGAAAATATTCTTGCAGATGTCACGGAATATAAGACAGCAGACGGTGAGATCAAGGCCTTCACGGAAGCTGACAGAGGAAAGGTTCAGGAGCAGATGCATTCACAGGCAAAGCGTACGATGAAGCTTCTGTCTGTCGCAAAGATCGAAGACGGAAAGACGATCCTTATGGCCGTTCTCTGTCTGAGAGACAACGTGCGTCAGGATGCTGTCCAGACCGTAGAGGTTCTGAACAGCGCCGGCATTCAGGTCGTCATGGTTACGGGTGACGCGGAGGAAACTGCGGCAGCAATCGCAAAGGAAGCCGGCATCCTGAAAAAAGAAAGTGATCTGGTGCTGACTCACGATGAGCTGGAGGCGATGTCCGATGAAGAGCTGAAGAAGGCACTGCCGGATCTTCGTGTCGTCAGCCGTGCAAAGCCGCTGGACAAGAAGCGTCTTGTTACCCTGTCACAGTCCCTGGACAATGTCTGCGGCATGACCGGTGACGGTGTCAATGATGCACCGGCACTTAAGCAGGCGGATATCGGATTTGCCATGGGCGACGGTACTGCAGTTGCGCAGGAGGCGGGCGATGTTGTCATTCTGAATAACTCTCTGACCTCTATCAAGGACTGTGTCCTGAACAGCCGTACAATGGCGAAGTCTGTCGGCAAGTTCCTGATCTTCCAGCTGACTGTCAATATCAGTACGCTGCTCATGAATATTATTGCACCGATCCTCGGATGGACGGAGCCGTTCTCCATTGTTCAGATCCTCTGGATCAACCTGATCATGGATACCCTTGCGGCAATGGCCTTCGGCGGAGAGCCGATCCTTGACCGCTACATGACTGAAAAGCCGGCAAAGCGTACCGATAATATCCTGACAGGCTTCATTAAGTCCGCGATCGGAACCAGCGCCGTCTTTATCACACTGGGCGCGATCCTGATTCTTGAAAATGTCGGCGGCATCGCAGATTTTGTAACACCGGCAAACTGTGCGGATCCGGAGCTTTATAAGAAGACCTTCATGTTTGCGTTCTTCATTTACTCCATTATCTTCAACAGTCTGAACACCAGATCCGAGAAGGCAAACCTCTTCGAGCATATCGGAGAGAACCGGAATTTTATCCGCGTAATGGGCGCAATTTTTGTCCTGCAGACAATCATCATTGAGATCGGCGGCAAGGTTTTCGAGACAACAACTCTGAATGTCCAGGCTCTGCTCATCTCCATGCTGCTCGCTCTTCTGATCATTCCGGTGGATCTGGTCCGTAAGGCGATCGTCAACAAAAAGTGATCATCCGGCCATGAAACTGTTTTGCATGGATCTGGATAATACGATCATTTATTCTTACAGGCATGATATCGGAGAGCACAAGAGGAATGTAGAGATCTATCAGGGGCGGGAGGTTTCTTTTGTTACAGACAGAACCTATGAACTGCTCCTGAAAATGAGAGAACAGTTTCTTTTAGTGCCCGTATCGACAAGAACGATCGAGCAGTACAGCCGAATCGACCTCGGGATCGGGAGCTTTCCGTATGCGCTGGTTTGCAACGGAGGCGTGCTCTTAAGAGACGGAGAACGGGATCAGAACTGGTACGAGGAATCTAAGAAGGCTATAGAAGAGAGTCTGCCTGCCCTCGCCCGGGCGGCAGACTTTCTGAAGAGAGATCCGAGGAGGATCTTTGAGCTGCGCTTTATCGAGGATCTGTTTTTATTTACAAAGTGCGAGGAACCCGGGCAGGTCACAAAGGAGCTGGAAATGCTTCTGGCGGGAGAACCGGTGACGGTCTATCATAACGGAATCAAGGTCTATGCGGTGCCCCGAAATTTAAGTAAGGGAAGGGCGGTTGAGAGACTGTGTGAGGCGCTGAAGCCGGAGAAGCTGCTTGCGGCCGGAGACAGCGGATTTGACAGCTCAATGGTAGAGATCGCAGATCCGGGACTGGTGCCGGCGGGATTTTCAGATCGTTATCATCCCGTTGGAAACGTGCGGGAAATGCCCGGAAATCGGGTGTTCTCGGAGGAGGCGTTGGAAACGGCACTTGCTCTTTCGGCAAAAGAGAGCCGCCCGCGGATCGTCTGAGGATCTGCTGATCTCAAAAATGCAGTGAATCATAACAAAGTGAATGAAAAGCAGTGTATGGAAACACTGTGTAAAAAAAATCAGGCAGTCCGTGAAAAACGGTCTGCCTGATTTTTTGTTGGAAATGAGATGTGTGCAATCACGAAGTGATCAATATCTTCTGGAAAATCCAATATCCGTTATTCCGATCGCAGTGCGATGACAGGATCCTTCTTGGAAGCGTTCCGCGCGGGAATCAGTCCGCTTAGTACGGTGATGACGATACTGATGAGGATCAGGATCACGGCATGGTGCGGTGCGAGGATCGCATTGATCGTGCTGTCGTCGGTTACAGAGTGAATGACCATGTTGATCGGGATGATCAGAAGTTCCGATACCAGAATGCCGATCAGTCCGGAACCGCCGCCGATCAGGAAGGTCTCTGCATTGAATACCTGAGAGATGTTCCGCTTACTGGCACCGATGGCACGCAGAATACCGATCTCCTTCGTGCGTTCCAGAACCGAGATCTGCGTAATAATAGAGATCATGATGCTCGAGACAATGAGCGAGACCGCAACGAAGGCGATCAGTACGTAGGAAATCGTATCAACGATCGTCGTTACGGAGGACATCATGGTCGCAGTGAAATCCGTATATGTGATGACCTGGTCATCGAGGCCGGCCGCTTCTTTTTCCGTGTTATAAGCCGAAATCGCGTCCGTGACACGCTCTTTACTGTCGAAATCAACAGGATAGAGCAGGATCTCATAGGGATCGTTATAATCCACATAGCCCAGTGTCTTCAGGTTGCTGTCATAGTCCGTTCCGGCGGAGGCCGTCATGGAGGTCAGCATCTCTGTCAATGTGTCTCCGTCCAGATTAAACCGGAAGGCATCTGCGAAGGCATCCTCATCGAAATTCATTGCGCCGGCCAGACTGTCGGATAGAGCCCCCATGGTAGAGACCATCATGTTTGAGATCAATGTTGTGATCGAGCTGCCGAGCTGGGACATCATGGATTCGACAACCACAGAGAGATTCTCGCCGATTGCTGTGGAGATCGCCTCTCCGTATGCACTCATGATCGTGCTCATGGACATAGTGATCGCCTGAGTGAACTGCTGCTCAAGCGCATCCGTATCGATGATCTCTCTTACACCCCTGGACAGGGCTTCCTTCGCCTCCTCGGTATCCAGATATTCCGAGATTCCGGAACCGACATCGGAAAATGAAGTAAGATCATTTTCATCTGCGTAGGAGTTATAGCCGTCCAGCACCGCCGAGGCGACCTTCTGGAGATCGTCTGTACTGATCGCCGGTGTATCGGCACTTGCAGAGATATTTTCAGCTGCCCAGGCATCGAAGATCGCCTGCGCCCGTCCGGATGCGATGTAGTCTGCGGTCGAAACGGAGGGCGTGCCGTCATCATTCATGTTTTCACTGATGTAGGACTGGAAATCATCCAGAATGCTCTGCAGCATGGTGGCGACACTGTCCGTATTGACTGTCAGATCGATGTTCTCCTCCACCAGCGTGCGCAGCTCATCAGCCAGGATCGAGCGGGCTGCATCACTGTTTAAGTAGGAGTTGAAACCGTCTACCAGACTCTCATAAGACACGTCCGGATTATCGGAGAGATAGCTCTGATAGCCGGAAAGCAGATCAGAAGCAAGGGAAGCAAGCGCATCACCGGAAATCCGGATGTTTACATTTTCAAACATCGAGGAGAGATCAAGTCCTGAGAGATCAAGTTCCGTATCCCCCAGTGAGAGATCACCCATATCGATCATGCCTGACAGATTAAGGCTTCCGAAATCAAGATTTGCGGAGGCGTCAGAGAAATCAAGCGCACTTGTATCAAGGCTCAGATCCGAGAGAGAGTCGGACATACTGAACATATCGGAGAGCGCATCGGAGTCGATGGTCAGCAGGGAATCCATATCAAAGCCCCCTGCGTCGTCGGAAAATGCATCCCCTGTGAAAATATTGGTATCCCGGGAATCGAGCTGCGCCTTTACAGCCTCGCTGTCTGCGGCGAGAGTCGTCATATGCAGCATGAGACTGTAGGGGTAATTGATGCCCGGGGAGAGCATAGCGGAAGTTGCATCTTCTTTTGGCTGTACGATTCCGACGATCGTCAGATCCTCGCCGTCCTCAACGAGAGAGTCCAGATATTCCTTATTTTCCGTGCGGTCTACCCAGACATCGTAGTCCTCCTCATATTCATAGTAACGGGAGGCGCAGACCACCTTATAGGATCGGCCGAGAACATCCTCGTAGGAGAGACCTTTGGTGGAGCTGAGAGACGGAAGTTCATCCCCGTCGGCATAGCTCTCCAGCAGATCATCCAGCTCCTTATAGTCTTTCAGACCGAGAGGATAGAGAATATAGTCGTTGATGCTGCCGTTCGAGGACAGCACAAGCACTGCTTCATGGTCGTTTTCCGGCCACTCTCCGGCCATGACCTCATACTGATCTTTATAGAGAGAGTCCTGTTCCGGAAGCATGGAGAAAGCACTTGCGCCCATGGACATCATGGAGCTGCCCCCGAACATAGAGTAGGAGGATGAGCCGAAGGAGGTGTCCGGATTCACCTTACGGGGCCCGTCTTCTGTCTCCAGATAAATCTGAGGCTCAAAATTATATCTGTATTCGATGGCTTTTACATTTTTTGTGATCTCATTTTCAGCGGATTCCAGGTATTCCTTAAACGAGGCGAGGTCATTCGTTGAGACCTCGGAGAACATGGTCGTCAGCATTTCGGAGACAGAGATGTCGTAATCATCATCTGATTCCGCAAGGTTGTTCTCTCTCACTGTCGTGAGCATGGACGACAGATTGATGCTGGCTTTTGTGATATCGATCGGATATTCGGAGAGGGTATCCTCCTCGATAGACTGAATATAGGCCTTCACTCCGCTGGAGAGAGCGAGGATCAGTGCGATGCCGATGATTCCGATGCTGCCGGCGATGGAAGTCATGGCGGTACGGCCCTTCTTCGTGCGCAGGTTGTTGCCGGAAAGTCCGAGTGCCGTGAGGAAAGACATAGAAGCAAGCTTTTTGGGCTTCGTGCCGTGTTTTAGGATCTCATTGCCTGACGGAGGGTTCGTGTCTGAGATGACATGACCGTCCTGAACGCGGACGATACGGGTAGAGTATTGCTCTGCCAGATCCGGGTTATGGGTGACCATCACGACAAGCCGGTCTTTGGCAACCTCTTTTAAGAGATCCATGACCTGAATGCCGGTTTTGGTATCCAGAGCGCCGGTGGGCTCGTCTGCGAGCAGGATCTCAGGGTTGTTGACCAGAGCGCGTGCGATGGCAACGCGCTGCATCTGTCCGCCGGACATCTGCGTCGGCTTCTTGTGAATCTGTTCCCCCAGACCGACCTGCTCCAGTGCCTTCTTTGCGCGGGCTGTCCGCTCGGCCTTTGATATGCCGGAGATGGTCAGAGCCAGCTCCACATTGGACAGAACACTCTGATGCGGGATGAGATTATAGCTCTGAAATACAAAGCCGATCGAATGATTGCGATAGGTATCCCAGTCGCGGTCGGAATATTCCTTCGTGGAGACTCCGTTGATGATCAGATCGCCGCTGTCATAGCGGTCAAGACCGCCGATAATATTTAAAAGTGTGGTTTTTCCGGAACCGCTTGGGCCCAGAATAGAGACGAGCTCGTGATCCCGGAAGGACAGCGAGACATCGTCGAGCGCAGTCTGTACAAGATCCCCGGTCTTGTACTGCTTGCGGATATTTTTTATCTGCAGCATATTGATACCCCTGTATGATTTTTCCGTTTAAATACAGAAGACATCTTATCACATTCGATATCCTATATGAAATTAAATAATCATAAAAAGTCCTTACGCCCTGCATGCGGACTTCCGGCATCGGGGACGTGGATTTTCAGCGCCTCCCGATGCTTTTGTAAGTGTGCCTTGGCTGATTAGGCATCGGGGATGGAGATTTTCAGAGCATCCCGATGCTTTTATTGAGGTGTTTTGGCACTTTTAGCATCGGGAAGCTTGTTTTTAGTGGCCTCCCGATGCTTTTGTAAGTGTGTCCTGGCCGATTAGGCATCGGGGACGTGGATTTTCAGCGCCTCCCGATGCTTTTGTAAGTGTGCCTTGGCTGATTAGGCATCGGGGGCAGGGATTTTCAGCGCGTCCCGATGCCTATGTAAGTGTGGCCAGGTCCAATAGACATCGGGAAGCTTGCTTTAGAGGGGAAGCCGATGCCTGAAGGTTGTTATGACCCCTCCGGGCATTTTGTCTTCTTGCGCATAAAATAAGGCGAAGGATCAATTCAAAAGTTCGAATTGATCCTTCGCCTACTTGATGCCTATTTAAGCGTCTGCTATTTTACAGCCCCTTTTTCATACAGTTCTTTATTTCTTTTCTGAAGAAAATAAAAACATCAGATAGCGGATCAGTGTATAGAATACAAAGACTGCTGCGATCACGGTCTCGATCAGTACGACGTACTTTAATGCCGGAATCGGACTTTCCATCTTTCCGAGGCAGGCAGCGGTCTGCTTTACGGCAATTGCGCTGATGACAAAAGGAAAGGTGAAGCTCGCATAGCTCGGGAAGAACGGCAGCTTCAGGTATCCCAGTGCCTTGATCAGAGAAAAGATGTACAGGATGGAAGCGACAACCAGCATGCAAAGCAGAAAGCTCTTCGATTTCGGTGTCACGGACTGTACATATCCTGCAATACAGAGACTCATCGGTGCGGCATAGATGCAGATCAGAGGCTTTGCGGGATTCGGAACTTCTTTATATTTTACATAGCGGCAGGTGACAAGCACCAGAAGGATCAGCAGGGTGACAAAGCCGAACCAGAAAGCTGCGGTGCCGATTCCTGTCATTTCATAGGCAGGTGCCGTTACAGCTGCAACAGCGATGCCGACGTAGACAATGAAGTAGCTGGCAAAGACCTTCGGCATCTGAAGATGCGTGATAAAGGTGAGCGTAAAATAAATAATCAGAGCCAGGTGCAGAAGGATCGCAAGAATCCAGATCACAAATGCAGCCTGTCCGATGAAGGGCTTCACATAGGTGCTCAGAAGCATGAGCGCCATGGAAAAGGTGCCGGAGACACTTGCCATAATCGGATTTTTCATGTCCTCCTTTACAGCTGCCGGAAAGCAGATGACTTTTAAGAGGATCATAACCAGAAGGCATGCAGCAAGAATTCCGCAGAAATAGCGGATCCCCTCACTATAGCTCTGAAGCAGATTGCCAAGTGCTGCCAGACCAAGCATGACGCCGGAGAGTGGAATCGGAACTTTTTTAATGATTTTCATGTTTCCCCCAAGCTGCGGAACAGATGTGTTCCGCTATACAAAATGAATGATTGACAGGTATGCGGTATCAGACAGGAATCTCTTCCAGCTTGCGGCGTGCTGCCGGCTCGTCTGTTTCATCGAGATTTTTGATACCGCACTCGCGACAGACAATCTGTGCAACCTTCCATGCGCATAAGCCTGTGAAGAAAATACACTGTTCCTTGTGTTCGCCCTTGCCCATGTTAAATTCACGAGTCAGAACGCGGCAGCAGGCAGCGCCCTTTCCGTTATACTGCTTAAAATAGTCGTGCAGCTCGTTAGTCAGCTCCAGTGTCTTGATACTCTTCGGATTGGTGGGACCGTTCTGTTCTGTTCTGCCAAACAGCATACCGAGTGCAAGAACGCCTCCGTTCAGGGCTCCACACACACAGCCGGATTTACCGATTCCCACAGCCATACCGGAGGACATCGCAATGATCTCTTTCGGAAGGTCAAGCTTCAGTTCTTCACGAACTGTGTACATCAGAGCCTCACAGCAGTAATAGCCCTTTTTGAAGTTGGATTCCGCAGCCTGCTGAACGGCGCGGGGACTGAGCTCGGTAACATTGATTTTCACGTTTGTTTCGGTCATGATCTTCTCCTTTTCACTATTTATACAAATTGTTTTCAGAAAACACTCGGTTACTTGTATATTGTAACAATAGACACACCATAGAAACAATTTGAATTAAAAATAGAAGGGGAGATATTATCAGATTTTTCGACCAAAATTGCAATAACAAGTTGCACACTTTTGCTCCACACCACACCTGTGGT
>JAUNAN010000119.1 GCA_030527595.1 Lachnospiraceae bacterium
AGGATCTGACCGACTACAATGTCAGCAAGATCAGCATCCAGGTCAAGATGACCTTCCACCTTTGTGCCCGTAAGCGTCATCGCGTCACAGTATTCACCCGGTGTGACATCAAGATCCGGCACATATCGTTTAATCCATGATAAAGATGTATTCATTTTCTAAAACCCCCATACCGTTTGTCTTAAGGCTTGATAAATGCGGGAACAGTAAAATCAATTCCCGGCAGCGGACAGCCTGTATATAGAGAATATCATTCATACAGAACTCCGCAGTTCAACAAAACATTCGCGTCGCTATTTCCCTTAGAACTGGTTGAGGAAACGAACATCGTTGTCATAGAGAAGACGCATATCGTCGATCTCATTTTTCAAAATTGCAATTCTCTCAAGACCTACGCCGAAGGCAAAGCCCTGATATTCATCCGGATCGATTCCGCACATCTCAAGGACATGAGGATGTACCATTCCGCAGCCGAGGATCTCGATCCAGCCCTCTCCCTTGCAGAAACGGCAGCCCTTGCCTCCGCACTTAAAGCAGGAAACATCCATCTCGGCGGACGGCTCTGTGAACGGGAAATGATGCGGACGGAACTTTGTCTTTGTCTCTTCGCCGAACAGCTTTCTGGAGAACTCGTCTAACGTGCCCTTCAGATCAGAGAAGGTAACATTCTTGTCGATTACAAGACCCTCGATCTGATGGAAGGACGGGGAATGCGTCGCATCTACCTCGTCGGAACGGAACACGCGTCCCGGTGCGATCATTCGGATCGGCAGTTTGCCCTGTTCCATGACACGTGCCTGAATCGGAGATGTCTGTGTGCGCAGCAAGATATCATCGGTAATATAGAACGTATCCTGCTCATCCTTAGCCGGATGATTTGCCGGAATATTCAGCTTTGTGAAATTATATTCATCATACTCGATTTCCGGTCCGTCGATCACTTCGTAGCCCATGCCGATGAAGATTTTCTCCACCTCATCCAGCATGATGCTGTTCGGATGTCTGTGTCCTGTCTTCTGTACCTTTGCGGGAAGCGTAACGTCGATCTTTTCCGCTTCAAGGCGTTCCTCGAGGAGCTTCGCCTCAATGCTGGATCTGACGGTCTCCATCTGTTCCTCGATGCGTTCACGGGCATCGTTCACCCATTTTCCGACCTTGGGACGATCTTCCGGAGAGACATTCTTCATGTCCTTCATTACGTTCTTCAGTGTTCCCTTTTTTCCGAGAACAGCGACACGGATCTCGTTAAGATGCTCAATGCCTTCTGCCTTTGAGATGGCTTCTCTTGCATGCTCTTCAATTTCCTTCAGCTTCTGTTCGATATCACTCATGAGTTCCTCCTTGTTCTATGGCAGCGCGGTTCCTCTTTCTTACGGTTCTCCGCGATGACTCTCTCTCTTTTCTCTTCCGGGGTGCTTCATCCGCCCAGTCGATCTCTATGTCACGAGGCTGGTAATCCTCGTAGACAAATCTTGTGCTGCGAAGATCACTCGCCGCAACTTCACGCATGAGCCTCTTTTTTTCATTTGACTCACGCACGTCCTCAAATGTAGAAACGATCACGTTCTCCTCCGGATCTTCGAGAATGATCCGGTTCAGTTCGGCCCCGAGAAGGACAAAGAACATACAGAAATACAGCCAGATCATAGCCAGGATGACACCGGTCAGGCTTCCGTAGATCGTGTTGAAATTACGGTTGTTCTCATAATAAAGGGAAATCAAATAAGAAAAGAAAACCCATATTGTGGTAACAATCAGCGCTCCCGGCAGCTGACTTCTGAAAGTCAGCTGGCAGTTGGGCAGCACTTTATATACAAATAAAAATGCGGTAAACAGTACAATATATCCCACTATCGAGCGGAATGATAAGGAAAAAGTGATAAATTCCGAGGCGATCTGATTAGTCTCAACCTGTGCCTGAACATTTTCCCCGACAAACTTCAATGCCATAAAAATGACCACGGAGATCAATAGAATGATCACGACCAGCATGGACCGAAATCTGAGAAAAAACCACCCTCTCGTCTCCTTCGTTTTATTGATCACATTCAGACCGTTCGTGATCGCATGAAAAAATTTCGCGGCAGACCACACAAGGATCAGAATCGAAACCGGGACGAAGGAATAGGATTTTGTATAGACCTCGTTGATAATCGTTGTTACATAGCCCTTTAAACCGGACGGAATATAGGAGATCATGCCGTTCATGATCGCCGTTGTATTCATGTTTGCTCTGCGGCTGATTGCCAGTAGGATCATGATAAACGGCACAAACGACATCATCAGGAAGTATGCGGAGGTAGCCGCATAGGCTCCCGTGTGATCATCCACAAGCCTGTGTCCGAAGGTCTTTATGACTTTGGACAATCGTCTTAACATGTCTGTTCATTCCTTTAGTCAGCAATATCAAATGCGTAGCAGGTCGTTGTGCTGTAGCGCTCACCCGCACGAAGAACCGGTGATGCAAAAGCAGGTGTATTGATGCTGTTCGGAAAATGCTGGGTCTCCAGAGCCACGCCGTCTCTGGGAGCATACTCTGTTCCGCCCTTGCCCTTCGGTCCGCGAATAAAATTCCCTGTATAGACCTGCATGCCGGGCTGATCGGTCAGAACGGTCATTGCGATTCCCGACTGATCTCCGGTGAGAACAGCGACGCAGCGCAGTCCGTCTCCCTCAAGCACAAAATTATGATCGATACCTCCGGTGAATCCGATCTGTTCTCCGCCTACTGCGGTATTTTCGGCAAGTGTCCGCGGCTCCCTGAAATCAAAAGGTGTGTTCTCGACAGATGCCAGCTCTCCGGTCGGAATAAAATGCTCATCTACCGGTGTATAGTTCTCCGCCCGGATCTGAAGCAGATGATTCATTGCCGTCCCCGAGCCGTTCAGATTCCAGTACGCATGGTTCGTGATATTCACAACCGTATCCTTATCGGACTTTCCTTCGTAATGAATTTTTACCTTGTTTTCTTCTGTGAGCATATAGGTAACAGTCAGATCAAAGGCACCCGGGAAGCCCTGATCGCCATCCGGAGTATTCAGGGTAAAGGAAATGCAGTTATTCTTTTCGTTCACGGATGCGCGATACATTCTGTGCTCATAAAAATCGGGCCCGCTGTGAATATTATTGCCTGTCTTTGTCTCATTGACGGCGAGCTGTATCTCCTGACCGTTCAATGTGAATTTTCCACCGGCAATGCGGTTTGCACTTCTGCCGATGACAGCGCCGAATCTGGGAGGATTTTCTTCGTAATCAGTCAATTCATCATAGCCGAGTGCTACATCCACAGGATTTCCGCTGCGATCGGGAATCACCACATCCTTCATAACAGCGCCGTAATCGAGAACTACGAGCTTTGCTCCCTTATGATTCGTAATTGTAAAGGCAGTAACTTCATGACCATCCTTTGTGATACCGAATGACTGAGACGTAATCATAAATGCTCCTCCGAGTAAAATACTGTTTGACATCCGTATAGCCTCAAAAAGAAAGAGTCATTTTCATGACTCTTTCAATCCCGGAATGCCGTTCCTGTGAGACTGACACCTAGCCAAAGCCAGGTGGGTATCCGCACCCGATTCGCTGCCTTCCCCTGTACGTTGATGGGGCCTGACATTGAGATCGGTGATGTAGGGTTCCCTTATGTCAAGTGTAGGTTCAGAAAATAACAGGTGATCGCACATTCCAGGCTTTGTCAAATTATAAACCATCTTCTCTTTTCTGTAAACACCCGCAAATATCAGGAGAATCAGATCACGGAGCCGTTCAGCTCCAGGTACAGATTTCTGGCAAAGGAATCTGTCATTCCGCTGATAAAATCCGTTACAAGAAGAAGCTTCAGGTATTCCTGTTCTCCGGCACTTCTGCCCCTTGCGGATCGGTGATAGACGGCAAAATATTCCTCCGGAATCAATGAGAGATACTTTTCTTCCAATAGTCCCGGCTTTTTCTCTCCGTCATAGGAAAGCGCAGCAGGAACCATCTCATCCATGAGACCGGTAAGGATCTTATTTGCGGCTATCTCCGTCTTATAAATCGACATCGACGTAAATGCGTAATCATAGGCAATCTGCTTGAGATTACATAACAAGACATATGCCTCCCCCGAAAAAATCAGAGGTGTCTCCATCTCTCCTCTCATTAGTTCCTCATAATGGCTGAGAAAAGAGCCGGTTGCACTGCGGATCAAGGTATTCTGCATATCGGCAAGCCAGATGCGAACCGCATATTCCTCGGGATCGGAACTTCCTTTAGCAGCAGATGCCTTTTTCAGCTCGGTCAGCCTCCGAATAAATCCCTGCGGAGTTCCCCGCCGCTTTAATTCACGGACAAATGTTGAATACGAGAAAAAGCCTTTCTTATAGGCATCCTCAATATCCGCCGTAGAATAAGCGATATCATCCGCAGCCTCGAGGACATATACGATCGGATTCCGGCGTTTTCCCGTTCCCGTATCATCAGCGATGCGCAGGAAAGTTTTTTCCTCTGCCCTGAAATATCCGAACTTATGTCCTGAGATCCCGCGAATTTCTTTTTCCGCAGAGCTGTGAGGATATTTGACCATGGCAGACAGAACCCCCTCCGTCAGATTCATACCTCCGTTCATCCCCGGAAATCCGAGTTTCGTTACAAGCCGGAAGGCCTGCGCGTTTCCCTCAAAATCCAGCAGATCCATACAGGCGCTTCTGCCGATCAGCTCCATCTTATCACTTCCTGCCTTCGATCCGAAAAATCTGCGAAACCATTCACGAATCGCTTCCTCCCCGAAATGACCGAACGGCGGATTCCCGATATCGTGAATCAGTCCGGCACACTGCAGGATCTCCGAGACAGCCTCCTTCTCCCGAATTCCGAACTCGGGATCCCTCCCGCTTACGCAGACCGCTTCACCGATATTCAGCGCAAGTGCCTTTGCGATAGAAGAAACCTCCAGGGAATGGGTCAGCCTGGTACGAATAAAATCGCTCTTATCAAGCGGAAATACCTGCGTCTTATCCTGCAGCCTCCGAAACGCCGCGCTCATAGTAACCTGATGATAATCCTTCTCAAATTCACTCCGAAGGTCTCCTTCTTCAGGATTGTCCGCCTCACCTCTGCCGATCCTCTTCTTTGACAGAAGCTGACTCCAGTGCATACGATCCGTCATACGACACCTCATTTCCGTACTGTTTCCGACAGCCTTTACCTGCTTTTCAGGCATGTTTCTCTTTTATTTATTATATATCATCTTGCCCCTGTAAAGGGGCGCCGAATCAAAGTCCTCAACCGCACCACATTCTCCA
>JAUNAN010000001.1:0-67038 GCA_030527595.1 Lachnospiraceae bacterium
CTATCCGGAATTTTTTGCGGATCTCGAAAATCTTCGGTCGATCTGACCGGAAGAGGCTGTGTTCGCATTTTATCGTGTTCTTTAAAAAATCAGCGAGAATAAATCTGTCAGATCGGGAATCTGCGGTTTCTTTAACGAAACCTGCAGGTTCCTTTTTTGTGATTTTATGTCTTGAGTACAGAAAGAGAAGAAGATTCGAACGGGATATGGATAAAAAGTTTAAGAAATTCTAAAGGATCGTCTATGATTTCGTTAATATTTATAAAAAGCTTGAATTATTCACACAATTTTAGTACAATATCTCCAGACTTAGTTTTTTAGGAGGTATCATATGGACGTCTATAGAACAGACAGGGTTCGCAACGTGGTCTTACTCGGACATGGCGGAGCAGGTAAAACATCTCTTGTAGAAGCCATGGCATACCTGAACGGTCTCACAAGCCGTGTGGGAACCGTCAGTGACGGAAACACGATCAGCGATTACGATAAGGAAGAGATCAAGAGAAAATTCTCAATTTCCACTTCTGTTGTTCCGATTGAATGGGATAAGTGCAAGGTAAATATTCTGGACACACCGGGATATTTTGATTTTGTCGGTGAAGCCGAAGAAGCGATCGGTGTTGCGGATGCAGCTGTTATCGTTATTTCCGGAAAGGACGGTATCCAGGTCGGTACAGAAAAGGCTTGGAGAATCTGTGAGGAGCGCAATCTTCCCAGAATGATCTTCATCACCAATATGGACAACGATGAAGTCAGCTACCGTGAGATCGTAGAGAAGCTGCAGGATCTGTTCGGAAAGAAGATCGCACCTCTTCATATGCCGATCCGTGAAGACGGAAAATTTGTCGGCTACGTCAATATTGTTAAGCAGGCAGGAAGACGCTTCGTTCCGAAGGGAAGAAAGGAAGAATGCCCGGTTCCGGATTATCTGAAAGATTATCTTGAGCATTATCATGAAGCTCTGGTAGAGTCTGTTGCGGAAACCTCCGAAGAATTTATGGAAAGATTCTTTGCCGGTGAGGAATTCTCCGCTGCTGAGATCGCGGCTGCTCTGGCAACAAATATTGATGACTGCTCTATCGTTCCGGTCTGCATGGGATCTCCTGTTAATCTCCAGGGCGTCTCTAACCTGATGGATGATATCGTTGAGTATTTCCCGAATCCTTCTCAGAGACCGTGCACGGGTATCAATCAGAAGACCAATGAGATGTATGAGGCGAATTATGATTTCCAGAAAGCGAAATCCGCATATGTCTGGAAGACTCTCGCTGATCCGTTTATCGGCAAATACAGCATGATCAAGGTCTGCTCCGGTACACTGAAATCAGATGATACCATGTATGATGTTCAGAAGGAGACGGATGTCCGTATCGGAAAGCTTTATGTACTTCGCGGCAACAAGCCGATGGAAGTCAGTGAATTATTTGCAGGCGATATCGGTGCCCTGGCTAAGCTGGGTGACGTATCTACCGGCGACAGCCTGTCAGTTAAGACAGCTCCGGTGCTTTACCCGAAAACAACATTGTCTACACCTTATACCTGCATGAGATATAAGGCAGTCAATAAGGGAGAGGAAGACAAGGTCGCCCAGGCTCTTGCAAAACTCTGTGCAGAGGATCCGACGTTCAAGGCAGTTGTGGATTCCGCAAACAGCCAGTCGCTTCTCTACGGTATCGGTGAACAGCAGATCGAGATCATGAAGAGCAAGCTGAAAGAGCGCTATAAAGTCGATATTGAGCTGTCAGAGCCCAAGGTGGCTTTCCGTGAAACCATTAAGAAAACCTCTGATGTTCAGGGACGTTATAAGAAGCAGACCGGTGGACACGGTCAGTTCGGTGACGTTAAGATGAGATTCGAGCCCAGCGGCGACATGACAAAGCCGTATGAGTTTGCAATTGAGGTCGTCGGCGGGGCAGTTCCGAAGAATTATTATCCTGCGGTAGAAAAGGGTCTGAATGAATGTGTCGTTGCCGGCCCGCTGGCTGCATATCCGGTTGTCGGCGTAAAGGCTGTTCTGTATGACGGCTCCTATCATCCGGTTGATTCTTCGGAGCAGGCGTTCAAGACCGCAACACATCTTGCATTTAAGGATGGCTTTATGAAGGCAGGTCCGGTCCTTCTTGAGCCGATCGTAAATCTTCAGGTTACGGTTAAGGATCAGTATACAGGCGACGTCATGGGTGACTTGAATAAGCGCCGCGGACGTGTTCTGGGCATGAATCCGGATAAGCACGGCAATACAGTGATCGAAGCAGATGTTCCGCAGATGGAACTCTACGGTTACGGTACAACGCTTCGTTCTATGACCGGCGGATCCGGTGAGTTCGCTTATGAGTTTGCAAGATATGAGCAGGCACCGTCTGATGTTCAGGCAAAGCAGGTAGAACTTCGTGCAAACAAAGTAGCGGGACAGGATGTTGAGTAAAACAGAATAAGCAATATAATAAGCGGCTGTGCATATGCACAGCCGCTTGATTTTTATAAATAAGTGATCATACAAGTTCAGAGTAACCGGAACTCCGATCGATCTTCTGAAGCATCTTTGTGATTTTATGTGTGGTGCTCTTGACGTGCTCAACTGACATGTCATGATTCAGAGTATCTACGATGCTGGCCATATACTTAAACATATTGGCTGTTACATAGTAGGGTTTCTCGAGCAGCTCGGGATTGCGATAGCAGAGGTTGGTTGAGATCAGGTTTGTAAAGAGTCCCTGCTCGTAAGCTTCGTCAAATTTCTGGAAGCCGTCGGTGAAAAGAGCAAATGTTGTACAGATGAAAATCCGCTTTGCCCCTCTGGCCTTGATCTGTTTGCACACATCCAGCATAGAGCCGCCTGATGAGATCATATCGTCAATTACGACGCAGTCCTTGCCCTCTACGGAATCCCCAAGAAACTCATGAGCAACGATCGGATTTTTTCCGTTTACAACTCTGGAGTAGTCACGTCTCTTGTAGAACATGCCGATATCTGCTCCGAGAATGTTGGAAAAATAAACCGCTCTGTTCATGGCACCCTCATCGGGACTGATCACCATGAAATGATCGTGAGTGAGATTAAGATCCGGAGCTGCCTTTGTCAGAGCACGAAGGAACTGATACGTAGGCATGAAATTATCAAAACTGCGAAGCGGTGCAGCACTGACAACGCTGGGATCATGTGCATCGAAAGTGATGACATTCTGGACGCCGTAGTCCGAGAGCTCCTTCAAAGCCATTGCACAGTCCAGAGATTCTCTGCCCGTGCGCTTGTGCTGCCTGCTTTCGTACAGAAACGGCATGATGACACTGATGCGCTGTGCTTTTCCGTTTGCGGCGGAAATAATACGCTTGATGTCCTGATAATAGTTGTCCGGAGACATGTGATTTTCCTGTCCGCAGACTTTATAAGTTACACTCCAGTTCGTTACATCTGCAAGGATGTAAAGATCTGCCCCTCGCACAGACTCCAGAAGCTTGGCTTTTCCCTCACCCGTACCATATCGGGAAAGCTTCGTATCCAGAAGATAGGAGGGTTCAATGTAGCCTCTGATCTTTGATGCATCCTTGTCCTGAAGCGCCTTGGCTTTTCTCATCTTGACCAGGCTGTTGTTGACAGCTTTGGCCATATCTTCGCATCCGTTTAAGTAAGCGATCTTCAGCGGTGCAACCGGCAGAATCTTTTCCTGTTCAGCAGTTGATGCCATAATACCTCCCAATTGCCTGATATTCATAATTGTGCAAATACATCTTATACCATTAACCAAAATGAGACAAGTGTAAAATCCTAAGTATCCGGGTGTATTTCTAATGGTTATATCTTTGGAAATGTGTTAAAATACAAAAGTATCATCATGCTCGATTTAGATGAAGGAGAATGAAATGATTACTAATGATGCGGGTATTATTAAATTAAAACATCAGATTATGGAAGATATGTGCCGTCTGGCCTGGAACGATCAGCTGGACGAGGAACATTTTGACGAACTTGCCTATAAAATCAGTCCGGGTCCGAGACCTAATTACAGATGCTGTGTCTACAAGGAGAGAGAAATTACGAGACAGCGAATCAGACTGAATATGGGGCTGAAGGCTTCTCCGGATACCGATAATGACAACATTATTCAGGTCGTTAAGCCGGCGTGCGAGGAGTGTTCCATTGCAGCCTATACCGTAACGGATAACTGCCGTCTCTGTATGGGAAAGGCTTGTATGAACAGCTGTAAATTCGGTGCGATCAGTATGGGACCGCACAGATCCTATATCGATCCGGATAAGTGCAAGGAGTGCGGACAGTGTGCGAAGGCATGTCCGTATGAAGCGATCGTACATCTGGTACGTCCCTGCAAAAAGGCGTGCGATGTAAATGCAATTACCTTTGATGAAACCGGTATCTGCAAGATCGATGACAGTAAGTGTATTTCCTGCGGTCACTGCAGACATGCATGTCCTTTCGGTGCGATCAATTCCAAGCACTATACGGTCAATGTTATTCAGGAGCTGAAGGCAGGCAAAGAAGTATACGCTATGGTTGCTCCGGCCATCGAGGGTCAGTACGGACCTGAGATCAGCATGGGTGCGATCCGTCAGAGCTTCCTGAAGCTTGGCTTTGCCGATATGGTCGAGGTCGGACTTGGCGGTGATATGACTGCTGCATATGAGTCAGCCGAATGGGCGGAAGCTGCGGCAAAGGGAAAGAAAATGACAACATCCTGCTGCCCGGCATTTGTAAATATGCTGAAAAAGCACTTCCCGGAGCAGTATGAGGAAAATATGTCTGACGTGGTTTCTCCGATGTGTGCGGTGTCCCGTTATTTAAAGGCAAAGCATCCGGGCTGCATCACAGTGTTTGTCGGCCCCTGTATCGCAAAGAAATCCGAGGCTCTTGATAAGTCTGTTGAGGGTAATGCGGATTATGTACTTGCATTCAGTGAATTCGAGCGCATGCTTTCATCAAGAGACATGAAGATCGAACCGATTGAAGAGTCTGAGGAAAACCGCTATCAGGAGGCTTCCGTATTCGGAAAGGAATTTGCTTCCTCCGGCGGCGTTGCTGACTCTGTTATCGAGTGTATGATCGAAAGAGGCGATGATATCTCCGGTATCCGTCTGAGAAAGTGCTCAGGTGCAAGTGAATGTAAGACAGCGCTTCTGATGCTGAAGGCAGGAAAGCTGCCGGAAGATTTCATTGAGGGCATGGCTTGTGTCGGCGGATGCGTCGGCGGTCCGTCTACAAGACTTGACAAGATGGAGACGACAAGATACAGAAAAACAATGTTCCAGAATGCTGATGACAGAGGTGTTCTTGAGAACCTGAAGGATTATCCGATGGAGTCCTTCTCTATGTTCCGTGATAATCACTAAGACAGAGGAAAGTTTATGAGACAAGACGGACATAAGATCCGTTCCGTGCTGCCGGGCGGTATTGCTGAGGAGATGGGCATCGAGCCCGGCATGACACTGGTATCCATTAACGGACAGGCGGTAGAAGATGTATTCGACTACCGCTATCTGATGTCCGGCGAATATTTGAATGTTCTTATCAGAGAAGAGAACGGAGAAGAGACCCTTCTGGAAATTGAGAAGGATCCGGATGAAGAATTCGGAGTGGAATTTGAATCTTCGATGATGGACGATTATAAGTCATGCAGAAACAAGTGCATCTTCTGTTTTATTGATCAGATGCCTAAGGGAATGCGGGAGACTCTTTATTTTAAGGATGATGACTCCCGCCTTTCTTTTTTGCAGGGAAATTATGTCACCTTAACAAACATGAGCGATAAAGATATTGACCGCATTATCCGGTATCGTATGGAGCCGATCAATATCTCCGTTCAGACCACAAATCCGGAATTAAGATGCCGGATGCTGAACAATCGGTTTGCGGGGGATGTTTTCCCTAAAATACAGAAACTGCATGAGCATCATATCCATATGAACGGGCAGATCGTGCTCTGTAAAGGATTTAATGACGGCGAAGAGCTCGACAGATCTATTCGCGATCTCACTGCTTATCTGCCCGAAATGCAGAGTGTGTCCGTGGTTCCGGTCGGTATTTCCAGGTACCGTGAGGGATTGGAACCCCTGCTTCCCTTTACGAAGGAGGATGCATGCGCAGTAATCGATCTCATTGAAAGCTGGCAGAAAAAGATGTATGAAATGACATCCGAAAAAGCTGCTTCCGATGATCTCGATGCTGCTGACTGGACACCGAGCCATTTTATTCATGCATCGGATGAGTGGTATCTGCTTGCGGAGCGGCCGATTCCCGATGCGGATCAGTATGATGGATATATTCAATATGAAAACGGCGTCGGTATGCTGCGTCTCCTTGAAGAAGAGGTGTCTTCATTTTTGGATGATCCGGATGAGGATGCCGTGCGTCTGGAAGGACGGTCTCATCAAAGAAAAGTGACGATTGCAACGGGGCGGCTTGCCGGTCCGTCGCTTCGCAGGTTTGTTGCCCTTACTCGGCAGAAATATCCGTTTGTGACTGTCGATGTAACGGAGATAACGAATCGCTTTTTCGGAGAATCCATTACTGTCTCGGGTCTTATCACGGGACAGGATCTGATCGGGCAGCTTAAGGAAAAGCAGCAGTCCGGAGAAGATCTGGGCGAGGAGCTGTTGATACCGGTAAATATGCTAAGGTCCGGAGAGGAAGTATTTTTGGATGATCTCACATTAACGGATGTGAGAAGGGAACTGGGAATTCCTGTACGTGTCGTATGGGAAGGTGGAGATGATTTTGTGAGAGCGATTCTTGGGCTCCCGCATGTGAAAGAAGAGGAAAGACAGACTTATGAGTAGACCGATCGTTGCGATTGTAGGAAGACCGAATGTCGGTAAATCCACGCTGTTCAACGTGCTGGCCGGCGCAAATATTTCTATTATCAAGGATACTCCGGGTGTTACCCGTGACCGCATTTATGCGGAGGTAAACTGGACGGGATATGATTTCACGCTAATTGACACCGGCGGTATTGAGCCCGAGTCCGATGATGTGATCGTCCGCCAGATGAGAGAACAGGCACAGATTGCAATCGAGACTGCTGACGTGATCATTTTCATGACGGACGTGAGAGAGGGATTGCAGGATGCGGATGTCACTGTTGCCGAAATGCTGCGCAAATCGCGCAAGCCTGTTGTGCTGGCTGTAAACAAGGTTGACAGCTATCAGAAGCAGCAGATGGATGTTTACGAATTCTATGAACTGGGAATGGGAGATCCGATGCCTGTCTCCGGATCCAATCGCCAGGGAATCGGTGATCTTTTGGATGAGGTTACAAAATATTTTGATTCCGCGGCAGGTGAAGAGGAAGAGGACGATGCGCCTAAGATCGCGATCGTCGGAAAGCCGAACGTCGGAAAGTCCAGCATTATTAATAAGCTGATCGGTGAGAACCGTATGATCGTTTCCAATATTGCCGGTACTACAAGAGATGCCATCGACTCCAGAATTAAATTCCAGGGGAAAGAATACATTTTTATTGACACGGCAGGACTTCGCAGGAAGAGCAAGGTTAAGGAGGAACTGGAACGTTTTACGGTCATCCGAACCGTCGCTGCCGTTGAGCGTGCGGATGTCGTGGTGATCGTTATTGACGCGGCGGATGGTATTTCCGAGCAGGATGCAAAGATTGCCGGTATTGCACATGAGCGCGGCAAAGGAATCGTGATTGCAGTAAACAAGTGGGATGCGATCCAAAAGGAGACAAATACGCCGAGGGAATTCGAGAAGAAGGTCAGGGAAGTACTTTCCTACCTGCCCTATGCCCAGATCCTCTTTGTTTCCGCAGAGACCGGTCAGAGACTTCCCAAGCTGTTTTCCACGATCGATATGGTGATCGAAAACCAGAATAAGCGTATAGCAACCGGCGTTCTGAATGAGATCATTACCGAGGCAATCGCTTTGAACAGTCCGCCTACCGACAAGGGCAAGCGCCTTAAGATCTACTACACCACTCAGGTTTCCGTTGCTCCTCCGACCTTTGTGATCTTTGTAAATGACAAACAGCTGATGCATTTCTCTTATCTGCGGTATCTTGAGAATCAGATTCGCAATACCTTCGATTTTACGGGAACCGCACTTCGGTTTATTGTCAGAGAGCGTTCCGAGAAGGATCAAAAATAAGTTTGCACGTATCTCTGTTTGTTCATTTGAATCGAACAAATTATTCCGAAGGGAGGAAGGCTGTTCACTATGTTTAGATTATTTGCGCTGCTGATCGGCTACTGTTTCGGGCTGTTTCAGACGTCGTATTTTATCGGCAGATCAAAGGGGATCGATATCCGGACGAAGGGATCGGGAAATGCGGGGATGACCAACACACTGCGCGTCTTCGGCGGGAAAGCTGCTGTGCTGGTTCTTTTCTGTGATGCACTTAAGTGTATTCTTTCGGTCGTGATCGCAAGAATTTTGTTCTGCAGGGTAGATCCGGGGCTCACGGCTATGGTTTCCTCCTATGCGGCATTCGGTGCAGTTCTTGGCCATGTCTTCCCGTTTTATATGCATTTCAAGGGAGGGAAGGGTGTTGCCTGTACCTGCGGAGCAGGTATGATTTTCTGTGTTCCCTCATTTTTGATCAGTGTAGTGCTGTTTCTGGGAATCGTGTTTGGAACCGGCTATGTGTCTCTCGGCAGCTTGGCGGCAACATTGACCTTCCTGATCACCTATCTGATCTTTGACCACAGACAGATGTTCGGTATTCAGGACACTCATTTTGTGGAGACCGCAATTGTCACAGCAGGAATTGTTGCCCTGATCTGGTTTAAGCACAGAGCAAATATCAAAAGACTTTTGAGCGGTACGGAAAATAAAACACATCTCGGTCCCAAGAAAAAGGAGGAATGAGCATGGCACGTATTTCCGTAATCGGAGCAGGGGCATTTGGCTTGGCAATTTCCGTACATCTTGCTGGTATCGGACATGAGGTTCTTGTCTGGTCCCATAATGAAGAGAAGGTCACGGCACTGCGCGAGACCGGGAAATCCGATGCATTTCCGGGGACAGATATTCCGAAAGAGATCATGTATACTTCTGACAGGAGGAAAGCATCTGAGCATAGGGACCTGATCGTGTTTGCCGTCGCTTCTCCGTATTCAAGAAATACGGCAGCCGGCTTTGCTCCTTATATCAAAGAAAATCAGCTGATTACCACGGTTACGAAAGGTGTCGAAGATACTACCTTTGCAACACAGGCTGATATCCTGAAGCAGGAGATTCCTCAGGCTGTGGTTACTGCGCTGTCGGGTCCTACCCATGCGGAGGAGATCGTAAAAAGTCAGCCGACTACGATGGTTGCGGCGTCTGAAGATGAGCGGGCAGCGGAATATGTACAGGATATTTTCATGAGTGACAGGCTTCGGGTATATACCAGTCAGGATGTTCTCGGAGTGGAGCTCGGAGGATCACTGAAAAATGTCATTGCACTCGCTGCGGGAATGGCAGACGGTCTTGGATACGGGGATAATGCAAAGGCTGCGCTGATTACAAGGGGCATTCATGAGATGGCGGGCCTCGCAGTCAAAATGGGTGCTAAGGCGGAAACCCTGTACGGGTTGACCGGAATCGGAGATCTGATCGTAACATGTGAATCCAAACACAGCAGAAACAGGAAATGCGGTATGCTGATCGGACAGGGAATATCCATGGATGAGGCGGTGAAGACGGTCGGACAGGTCGTAGAGGGAATTCATTCGGCGAAGGCTGCAATGGGACTTTCAGAAAAATACGGCTTTCCGCTTCCGATTACAGAGCAGGTCAACGCGGTTCTTTATACAGGGAAGGATCCCAGACAGGGAGTTCTGGATCTTATGATGCGTGACAAAAAAAGTGAGTACTAAAAAAAAGCTGCGTAAGCAGCTTTTTTTGTTAATTAAGAATATCAACCGGTACATTAATGACTCTGAGATCCTCATTCATCTGATCGATGACAGCCATTTCCGTTTCATCTAATTCAAAATCAAATATCTGACTGTTTTCAAGAAGACGATCGATCTGTATTGATCTCGGAATCACGCAGATATCCTTCTGAATCAGCCAGCGGAGACCGATCTGAGCAGTACTGCGATGATATTTTTCCGCCATTTGCTTAAGAAAATGACGATTGAGGTATTCGCCCCTTGCGAGCGGAGCAGATGCCTGAACGACGATTCCCTTGCTCTGGCAGAAATTTCTCAGTTTTTCCTGATTACAGAGCGGATGATACTCGATCTGATTCACTGCGGGTACAATATCGGAATTCTCGAGCAGGTGCATCAGCTCCAGCTCGTTAAAATTACATACTCCGATTGCTTTTGCAAGCCCGGAGCGATAAATTTTTTCCATTGCATGCCAGGTTTCCGGATAACATCCGGCAACCGGCCAGTGCATGAGATAAAGATCAACATAGTCCAGCTGCAGGCGTTCCAGCGATCTCATGAAAGCGCCTTCGATATCGCCGATCCGCTGAGCGGTATTCCAGACTTTTGTTGTAATAAACAGTTCATCCCGCGGAACTCCGCAGGAACGTACGGCATCGCCGACCTCATCCTCATTTTTATAGGCAGAGGCAGTGTCAAACAGGCGATAGCCCATGACTACCGCATCCTGCATGATCTGTGTGACGTTTTTTCCGGTAACTGTATATAAACCCAGACCGAAACGGGGCATCGCTGTCCCTGAATTTAATTTAATGAGTCTGTCCATAGTATCCTCTTTTTATAGAATAATAAACTGTAACATAAAAATATGAATATCAGAGTAAACGTTTGTTACAATAATGTTACAACAATCGCTTTATAGGTGTATCCTGATCCCTGACAGCTGTAAAAACGGATTTCATCCGTATGAGAGCAGGAAACAAATAAAAAACAACATTTTCGGTCTGAGTCATGGTAGAATACGAGATATGCCGAGAGTAAAGTTTTGTCATTCGGTAAAGAGATATTCCGGTATAGAATGGGTTTCGATGCGATTCTTATATTTCTTCGAAATTTATTACTGCAGTGAGGTGAGAAGATGAAAATTACTGATATTATGAAAGAGAGAATGTCGCTGTCATTTGAAGTATTTCCTCCAAAAGCGGATAAGCCGATGGAACCGCTTATGGAGGTTTTGGATCAGCTGTATTCAGTAAAGCCCGATTTTGTCAGCTGTACATACGGTGCGGGAGGAACAAATGCCGGCAGACACATGGAGATCTGCAAGGCAATTGCCGATTCTGATAATGATACGATTCCGATCGCACATTTCACTACGATCGCTGCCACAAAAGATAGTGTGCGCAGTCAGATGCAGGCATGCCTGGATAACGGAATTGATCATGTTCTTGCCCTTCGCGGTGATATTCCTCAGGGATGGGAGAGCACAAGAGGCGATTTCTCTCATGCTTCCGAACTGATCGGATTTCTCCGGGAAGAGTTCGGCGACAAATTCGCAATCGCTATGGCAGGTGCACCGGAAAAGCATATTGAGGCAAGAACCTTTGAGGAAGACATCGCCCATCTTCGGATGAAGCAGGATGCAGGTGCGGATCTTCTGATGACCCAGCTCTGTTATGACGTCAATCACTTTGAGACGTGGATGGAAAAAATTCGCAAGGCCGGTGTTTATCTGCCGATCGATGTAGGTATTATGCCGGTTCTTAACAAGAATTCTGTAATCAGAATGTGTCTTGGCATGAACGGATGCTCTATTCCGCAGCCGCTTGCCGAGCTGATCAGCAGACATTACAATGACACCGATGAGGATTTCAGAAAAGCCGGTATCGAGTACACGATCAGGCAGGTATTCGAATATATGGCGCTAGGAATAAACGGAATTCATTTTTATTCTCTGAATAAGGCGGATGCAGTTCTTGAAATCTGTGACGGCTGCGGTCTGACATACAGAAAATAATAAGCATAGTATGCACTGATATTTAATGACAAGAAAGGACATCAGAGTATAATGGCGAACTATTTGTCAGATATTGAAATTGCTCAAAATGCAAACATGAATCAGATCTGTGACGTGGCGGAATCAGCCGGAATTCCGATAGGAGCAATTGAACAGTACGGCTCCTACAAAGCAAAGATCAATCTTCGCCTTATCGAGCCGCCGCTCGAGAATAAAAAGCATCATCTTGTCCTGGTGACCGCGATCACACCGACTCCTGCCGGAGAGGGCAAAACCACTACTACGATCGGTCTTGCGGATGGATTGAAAAAAATCGGAAAAAATCCGATCGTAGCTCTCAGAGAACCGTCACTCGGTCCGGTATTCGGCATCAAGGGCGGTGCTGCCGGCGGCGGATATGCACAGGTAGTGCCGATGGAGGATATCAATCTTCATTTCACGGGGGATATGCATGCGATTACGGCTGCAAACAATCTGCTGGCAGCCATGATCGACAATCATATTCAGCAGGGCAACGAACTTGGCATCGATCCGAGGAAAATCACCTGGAAGCGATGTCTTGATATCAATGATCGTCAGCTCAGATTTGTAACAGACGGACTGGGCGGAAGATTAAACGGAGTGCCGCGTGAGGATGGTTTCGATATTACGGTTGCATCCGAAGTGATGGCAATTCTCTGTCTGGCAAATGATCTGCAGGATCTGAAAGAACGCCTTTCAAGAATCGTGATCGGTTATACCTACGGGAAAATCTCGGAACACAGACCGGTTACTGCGGGGGATCTGCATGCAGAGGGGGCAATGGCAGCCCTGTTAAGAGATGCCGTAAAGCCGAATCTGGTTCAGACGCTGGAACATACGCCTGCGATCGTGCACGGCGGTCCGTTTGCGAATATCGCACATGGATGTAATACGGTACAGGCGACCAAAGCGGCTCTCATGCTCGGTGATTACGCAATCACGGAAGCGGGCTTCGGTGCCGATCTCGGTGCCGAGAAATTCCTTGATATCAAGTGCAGGCTTGCCGGATTAAAGCCGGATGCAGTCGTTATGGTGGCAACGATCCGTGCCCTGAAGCATCATGGAGGAAC
Organism: Lachnospiraceae bacterium; assembly: GCA_030527595.1. GTDB lineage: Bacteria > Bacillota > Clostridia > Lachnospirales > Lachnospiraceae > Chordicoccus. The sequence goes on from JAUNAN010000001.1 coordinate 12,952, forward strand.
ACCTCTTGCCGAGCTGAACAATGAAGATCTTGAATCATTAAAGCGCGGCATTCCGAATTTGATGCGTCATGTGGACAACATCCGGAGCGTTTACCATCTGCCGTGTGTAGTCGCGATTAATGCATTCCCCACAGACACAAAAGCAGAGCTTGATTTTGTGGAGCGGGAGTGTCGTAAGGTTGGTGTCAATGTTGCCCTGTCGGAAGTATGGGCGAAGGGCGGCGAAGGCGGAATTGCTTTGGCAGAGGAAGTTGTCAGACTCTGTGAGCAGGATACAAACGAAAACTTTGAATTTGCCTATGACGTGAATGATCCGATCGAGAAGAAGCTGGATGATATCGTTCGCAAAGTATACCGAGGCGATGGTGTTATCTTCACGCAGGACGCGCTGAAGCAGAAGAAGCAGCTGGAGGCACAGGGCTTTGATAAGCTGCCGATCTGTGTGGCAAAAACGCAGTACAGTTTTTCGGATGACCCGGCTAAACCGGGGGCACCCGAGGATTTCACGGTTACAGTCAGAAACCTGAAGGTATCTGCCGGCGCCGGCTTTATTGTTGCGCTGACGGGTGATATTTTGACGATGCCCGGTCTTCCGAAGCATCCGGCTGCAGAAAAAATCGATATCGATGAAAACGGGAAAATCTATGGACTCTTTTAAGAATGAAACAATAGAAAACTACACGAAATTACTGTCTACGGCTTCTCCGGTACCAGGAGGAGGCGGTACGGCGGCACTTGCCGCATCGCTTGGTGCAGCGCTCGGACGCATGGTTGCCTCTCTTACGATCGGCAAGAAAAAGTATGCCGAGTATGAAGCTGAGCTGAAAAGCTGTGCCGAAAAAAGTGATGCACTGATAGAGCAGTTTCTTTCGCTTATCGACCGTGATGCAGAGGTATTCGAGCCGCTCTCACGGGCTTATTCAATGCCGAAGGAGACCGAGGAGGAAAGAGCAAAGAAGGCGGAAGTGATGGAAAAATGTCTCCGCGATGCTGCTTCCGCGCCTTTCGAAATCCTTTCGCTCTGCAGGGAGAGTGTCGGCTGTGTCCGCATTTTTGCGGAAAAAGGATCTGTTCTTGCGATTTCGGATGCCGGCTGTGCCTCTGCTTTGATCGGTGCGGCTGCAAGATCCGCGGCGCTCAACGTCTCTATTAATACAAAACTGATGCAGGACCGTGTCTATGCCGAGAATCTGAACGCACAGACGGAAACGCTGCTGCATGAGACGGTTCAGGAGGCAGATGACATCTATCAGTCTGTCTCGGAAAGGCTTAAGGTAAAGAAATGAAAACACTTCTTTCCGGAAAAGAAACCTCAGCCGGACTGCTTGCGGAGCTGAGAGCGAAGGCAGAAGCACTCCCGGAGGCTCCCGCACTTTCGATCATTCGTGTCGGAGAAAAGAAAAGTGATATTGCTTACGAGAAGGGCGTGCGCAAGAAGGCTGAACAGGCCGGTGTTTCCGTTTTTACGCATGTACTGCCTGAGGATGTCACGGAAGAGATTCTGATCGACACGATTCACAGGGAAAATGAGAACACAGAGGTCGATGGAATACTTCTGTTTCTTCCTTTGCCTGCGGGGATGGATGAGAAGCGGATCATCAACGAGATCGCTCCGGAAAAGGATATGGACGGCGCGACACGGGCTTCTATGCTCGGGATCTATACCGGAAGCGGAGAGGGCTATGCTCCCTGTACTCCCGAGGCAGTTATGCGGATTCTTGAGTATTACAATGTTGATCTGACCGGTAAGAATGTTGTGATCGTCGGAAGATCACTGGTCGTGGGAAAGCCGCTCTCTATGATGATGCTGAAGAAAAATGCTACTGTCACCATCTGCCACACAAAGACGGAAAATCTTTCCGAAATTACAAAAAAGGCAGATATTATCGTGGCGGCTGCCGGTCATATCGGCACGATCACGGGAGAACATGTCACGGAGGGACAGATCGTCATTGATGTCGGAATTAATTTCTCTGAATCGGGAAAAATGACCGGAGATGTTGTATTTGACGAGACTGCGGAAATCGTGGATGCGATCACCCCTGTCCCGGGCGGCGTCGGAGCGGTGACAAGTTCCGTCATGCTTGCTCACGTTCTACAGCATGCCGGGAAACGTATGAAAGGTGCTGTTTAATGATGAGGATCATTCTGATGATGCTGGCTGTGATCGCTGTGATCGCACTGCTGATGATTCGTCAGAACCGACTGGAAAAAGAAAAATATCTGCGTCGAAAAGCCGGGGAGTACGGAACACCCGGCTTTCGCCGTCTCTCGGACGATGAGATCACCCGTCTTTCCCGTCTGTCCCGGTATCCGGATCAGTCCGGATATACGCTGAGTGATCTGACGTGGCAGGATCTTGGAATGAATGATCTGTTCAGAACGATCAGCAGATGCAGCTCCTCGCCGGGAGATGAAGTGCTTCTCGCATGGCTCAGAAATCCCGAGCCGGATCCGGAACACTTAAAAGAGAGGGCAGTACTGATCAGGGAAATGCAGGAGCGCGAAGATCTTCGCAGGCAGGCGGTATTTCTTCTCGGAAAAGTCGGCAGTATACGTGATCATTCCTTTGCGGAGCTGCTGGAAAAACTTGAAGATGCGCCCCGCATCAAGCGAACTCCCTATCTGCTCTCGGGAAGTCTGATTCCCGCAGCGGTGGTTCTGATGCTCATTTTTCCGATTCCCGGCATCTTTCTGCTGACAGCGGCTCTCGGTCTTAATCTGACCCTGTCAATGCGTGCTAGAGATACATCCGAGGTTTATTTAAAGGGAATCGATTGTATCATTCGTATGCTGCAGTGTGCGGGCGAGATGAGAAAGCTCTCCTTCCCGGAAGAGAGCGAGATCACGAAACGACTTGCGTATGCGGAACGGGTAATGCAGCCTTTTCGCAGAGGTTCCGGCATAGTGGTCTCTTCTTCCGGCACCGGGCTGGGGGCAGATTCCGTGATCCTTCAGTATCTGAATCTGTTTTTTCATCTGGATCTTTTGAGATTTGACCGGATGGCAGAGATGTTCTCAGCGGAGAAGCAAACCTGCTTTGCTTTGCTGAGAGATCTGGGATCGATCGATGCGGCAGTGTCCGCTGCATCCTTTCGAACGGCGTTGTCCTATTATTGTGAGCCTGAGTGGAAGAGTGCGGAGAAGCCGGATAAGCTGTCGCTCGATATTTCCGAAATGTTCCACCCGCTTATTAAGGAACCTGTGGCAAATTCCATGACGGCAGAGGGCGGTAATCTGATTACCGGATCCAATGCCTCAGGTAAGTCGACTTTCTTAAAGAATCTCGGCATCTCTGCCGTGCTGGCACAGAGCATTCTGACTGTACCGGCAAAAAGCTATCGGGCGCCTCTTTTGCGGGTCGCGACTTCCATGTCGGTATCGGACAGCATTCTGTCCGGTGAGAGCTACTTTATGGCTGAAATTCGCGCCGTGAAAGGGATCATGGAACTTACGGAAGACGGTTCATCACCACTTCTCATTATGATCGATGAGGTACTGCGCGGAACAAATACGATTGAGAGGATCGCGGCCTCTTCACAGATTCTGAGCGCGCTGAATAAGCCGGGTGTCATTATTTTTGCGGCCACCCATGATTTAGAACTTACGGAAATTCTGAAAGCCGAATATCGGAACTGGCATTTTGAGGAAGTGATCACCGACGGTGATGTGCGTTTTTCCTATCATATCGAGGAAGGACGTGCGCATACGAGAAATGCGATCAGACTTCTCAGATCGCAGGGCTTTGATCGTGAAATTGCCGATGCTGCGGAAGCGGAGGCGGTCAGATTTGAAAAGAAAGGAGTCTGGTCTCTTTGAAGGTAACAATCTATACGGACGGGGCAGCAAGAGGAAATCCGGACGGACCCGGCGGCTATGGAACGGTCCTGCAATATGTGGATCAAAGCGGGAAGCTCCATGAAAAGGAATTATCTCAGGGATATGAAAAAACAACAAATAACAGAATGGAGCTCATGGCCGCGATCGCCGGTCTTGAGGCACTTAACAGACCGTGTGAGGTGGAGCTGTTTTCGGATTCTCAATATCTGATCAATGCCTTTAATAAGGGATGGCTTGAAAGCTGGCAGAAAAAGAACTGGATCAAGTCAGACAGGAAGCCGGTCCTGAACGTGGATCTCTGGAAGCGGCTTCTTGCAGCCGCGGAACCGCACCGTGTGACCTGGAACTGGGTGAAGGGTCATGACGGACATCCGGAAAATGAGCGGTGCGACAGGCTTGCGACGGCAGCGGCTGATGCCATGCGCTGAGAATGCTTGTTTTCGAGCTTTTCATGTGATAAAATCTAAAAGTTAATCCAATGTATGCAGATCTGTTTTTCCTGAAAGCAGATCAGGAATTACAACGGATTACAGCTTTTTGTCTGAAAACGGAACGGCAGTTTCGTTTTATAAAAAGAAAGTAAGGGGACCTTGTTCCCGATATTGGAGGAGAGATTCGTGGAAAAATACGGAGTAAACGAACTCAGAAAAATGTTCCTTGAGTTCATGGAAAGTAAGGGATGTCTGTCGATGAAGTCCTTTTCTTTGGTGCCGCATAATGACAACAGTGTCCTGTTGATCAATGCGGGTATGACACCGCTGAAGCCGTACTTTACGGGTGCGGAGGTTCCGCCGAGAAAAAGAGTGACTACATGCCAGAAGTGCATCCGCACAGGTGATATTGAGAACGTCGGTCATACCGCGCGTCACGGTACCTTCTTTGAGATGCTCGGTAATTTTTCCTTCGGAGATTATTTTAAAACAGAGGCCATTCACTGGAGCTGGGAATTTTTGACAGAGACCGTCGGTCTGGATGCGGATCGTCTGTACCCGTCTGTTTATCTGGATGACGACGAGGCCTTTGAAATCTGGAATAAAGAAATCGGTATTCCTGCCGACCGTATCTATAAGTTCGGCAAGGAGGATAATTTCTGGGAGCACGGAGCAGGTCCGTGCGGTCCCTGCTCCGAGATCTATTATGACCGCGGAGAAAAATACGGCTGCGGAAAACCGGACTGTGCTCCGGGCTGTGAGTGCGACCGCTATATGGAGATCTGGAATAATGTCTTCACGCAGTTCGAGGGTGACGGTAAGGGCAATTACACACCGCTTGCACAGAAGAACATTGATACAGGCATGGGTCTTGAGAGACTTGCCGTTGCGGTTCAGGACGTTGACTCCATGTTTGATATTGATACCATCAAGGCACTGCGCGATAAGGTCTGCGAGATTGCAGGCGTGGAATATCAGAAGGATGCGGATATCGATGTTTCGGTTCGTATTATCACGGATCATATTCGTTCCGCGACTTTCATGATCTCTGACGGTATCACACCTTCCAATGAAGGCCGCGGATACGTCCTGAGAAGACTGATCCGCCGCGCTGCACGCCGCGGCAGAATGCTCGGCATTCAGGGAGCTTTCCTTGCGGATCTCGCGAAAACCGTTGCGGATACATCAAAGGAGGGATATCCGGAGCTCGAGGATAAATTTACCTTTATTCACAGCGTTCTTTCCTCCGAGGAGGCTGCTTTCGGTAAGACCATTGATCAGGGTCTGCGCATTTTAAGCGAGCGCGAGGCGGAGATGAAAGCCTCCGGAGAGACGGTGCTTTCCGGTGAGCGCGCATTTGAGCTCTACGACACCTATGGATTCCCGCTTGATCTGACAAGAGACATTCTTGAGGAAAAAGGCTGCACGGTAGATGAAGGGGGCTTCAATACCTGCATGCAGGCTCAGAGAGAGCAGGCAAGAAATGCCCGCAAAAAATCCAATTACATGGGTGCGGACGCTACTGTGTATGATGAAATTGAGAGTGAGATCACATCCCGGTTTGTCGGTTATGAGACGCTGACGGCCGAATCTGAGATCACGGTTATGACATCTAAAGTAGATGCCGATCATCACGGTGAATTCGTACAGGCACTTGCTGACGGAGATGAAGGCACGATCATTACTGCAGTTACTCCCTTCTATGCAACGATGGGCGGTCAGGTCGGAGATACCGGAGTGATCCGTACCGAGAGCGGTGCATTTGAAGTAAAGGAAACCATCTCTCTTCGAGGCGGACGAGTGGCACATATCGGAGCTGTTACAGGGGGAATGCTGACTCTCGGACAGAAGGCAGAGCTTTCCGTAACAACGGAGAGCAGAAAAAATACCGAGAAGAATCATTCCGCGACTCATCTTCTTCAGAAGGCTCTGAAGCTGGTTCTTGGCGATCACGTAGAGCAGAAGGGCTCTTATGTGGATTCTTACAGACTGCGTTTCGATTTTGTTCATTTCCAGGCTATGACAAAGGATGAGATCGCGCAGGTAGAGGCGATCGTAAATGAAAAAATTGCTTCCGCTATTCCGGTCCGCACCGATGTCATGGATATTGAAGAAGCCAAGAAAACAGGTGCTATGGCACTGTTCGGTGAGAAGTACGGTGATAAGGTCCGCGTTGTTTCCATGGGCGATTTTTCCAGGGAATTCTGCGGCGGAACCCACGTTGACAATACAAACAGCATTCAGGCGTTTAAGATCATCAGCGAATCCGGAATTGCAGCCGGAGTCAGAAGAATCGAGGCGCTAACGGGTCCGGCGGTATTTGCTTATTACAGAAATGTAGAGACAGTTCTGGCAGAAGCTGCTTCCGTGCTTAAGAGTACGCCGGTTGATGTGCCTGAGAAGATCCGTCACCTTCAGGCAGAGCTTCGCGCATCCCGCTCTGAGGCAGAATCGCTGAAGGCAAAGGCTGCTCAGTCCGCACTGGGCAATGTCGGAGACGAAGCTGAAGAAGTAAAAGGCGTGAAGATCCTCTGCAAGAAGCTTGACGGTGTGGATGCGAACGAAATGAGAAATTTAAGTGACTCTTTAAAAGAGCAGCTGAATGATTCTATTATTGTTCTTGCTTCCTCCAATAACGGAAAGGTGAATCTGCTTGCAGCTGCTTCGGACGGAGCGCTCAAGAAGGGGGCACATGCCGGAAATCTGATCAAGGGTATTGCTAAGATCGTCGGCGGTGGCGGCGGCGGACGCCCGAATATGGCACAGGCAGGCGGTAAAGATGCCTCTAAAATCGATGAAGCTCTGGAAGAGGCAAAGAAGCTCGCCAAAGAACAGCTTTCCTGAATTTGATTTTTAAAAAAATACGTTGACGTATCAGGAAATAGTGTTTATAATACTCTATGTTTGAAAATACCCCGAAAGGTGTAAGGGGAGGTGAAATCAGTAGTATGGCTAATGTAGTAGTTAAAGAAGGGGAATCTCTCGATAGCGCTTTAAGAAGATTTAAGCGCAGCTGCGCAAAAGCAGGCATCCAGCAGGAGATTCGTAAGCGCGAACATTACGAGAAACCGTCTGTTCGTCGCAAGAAGAAATCTGAAGCTGCGCGCAAGAGAAAATATAACTAATCTTAGCGAATTGAATCCCTGACGTGTAACGTCGGGGATTTTTCTTTACGGAAAAGCAGGTGGGAACGCTGTGGATGAACCGATTATCAGAAAATATTTAATTGAATCCGTGCGTATCGATGAAGAAATCTCTGCGGTTTTAGTCGGGGATCTTCACAACTGTGTTTATGGCAGCGATAATGATGTACTTCTGGATCGTATTCGTGATTGCCACCCGGATGTTATCTTCTGTACCGGAGATATGATCGTGGCAAAGCATCCTGAACAAACTGAGACAGCCCGATCTTTTATGGAACGTTTAGCGGGGATCGCACCCGTATATTATGCTAACGGAAATCACGAAATGAGCTTTCATTTATCTGAAGCAGAACGGGCAGACTATTTTTCGTTTCTTTTGAGCAGCGGCATCCATATGCTGCGCAACCGGCATGAGACGCTCCTGCTGAAGGGAAACCGGCTGCAGATCTACGGTCTGGAAATTCCATCCTCATTATATAAAAAATTTCGCATACCGCGGTTTTCGAGAGAGGAGATCGCCTCACGCATCGGAAATCCGGAGGATGATCACTTTTGTATTTTGCTTGCGCATAATCCGATCTTTGTCCCTTCTTATTTTTCATGGGGAGCCGATCTCACTCTGTGCGGGCATAATCACGGCGGCATGATCCGTCTTCCTTCCGGAAGATCTCTTCTGAGTCCATACGGATACCCGCTGCCCCGATTCGGATACGGGAAATTTTTCCGCGACGGAAAATATGCTGTCGTCACGTCCGGCCTGGGAGATCATGCGATTCCTTTCCGGATCAATAATCCGAAAGAAATCGTGCACCTTATTCTGAAGGGGCTTTCATAAAATACGATCCCTTCGATCCTAAGAAATAATTACAGATGGATATACGTATATTGTTGTCGGTGCGGTATGATCCTGCCTGCCGATCAGTAAATGAACCGGAGTGATATTAGAAGATGGCTCTTGAGGTAGAACTGCAGGTATTTGACGGTCCGTTGGATCTGCTTCTCAACCTGATTGAAAAAAATAAAATTAATATTTTTGATATACCGATCGTGGAGATAACAGAGCAGTATCTGGCTTATATGCGGAATCTCCAGACGGAGGATCTCTCTGTCATGAGCGAGTTTATGGTAATGGCCGCCGAACTGATTGCGATCAAGTGCAAAATGCTCCTGCCCAGAGAGGTCGACGAGGAAGGTGAAGAGATCGATCCGCGAGACGAACTTGTCAGGCAGCTCCTCGAATACAAGACTTACAAGTACATGTCTTATGCACTTCGCGACAGAATTGCGGAGGGAACCAGGCGCGCCTATAAGGAGGATACCACTCCGAGGGAAGTCAAGTCCTACAGACCTCCGGTGGATTCGGGAGAGCTTCTGAAGGATGTGACGCTTGAAAAGCTGCATCAGATCTTTACTTCCGTTCTGAACCGCCAGAACAACCGAATCGATCCTGTCCGCAGCAAGTTCGGTACGATCGAAAAGGAGGAAGTATCTCTTGATGAGAAGCTTCATGAAGTCGCCGCATATGCACTCCGGAAGAAGCGCGTCAGCTTCAAAAAGATGATCAGCGGCGGAAAAAGCAGGACGCAGATAGTCGTTACCTTTCTTGCGGTCCTGGAGCTCATGAAATACGGACTTGTTCATGCCGATCAAATCGAAGGAGAGGACGATATTGCGATTGAAGCGATGCCCGGTGCGGATCTCAAGAGTCTGCCCGGACAGGCGGAACTATATGACGGATTTATATCCTGAGTGTAAGAGGAAAAGATTATGGTAGATCAGAAGGAAATTTTCGGACAGGAAGCAGACTATTCCGATGAGGAACGCCTGAAGGGAGCTCTCGAGGCGATTTTATTCACAACGGGGGAAGCGGAATCGGCTTCTGAACTTGCCAAGGCACTTGGTGTCGGGGAAGAGGCTGTTCATCGCACGGCAGAACTTCTTGCGGCTGAGTATCAGCAGGCGGGAAGGGGAATATCACTTATCAGACTGGAAAACTCATGGCAGATGTGTACGAGCAAGGTCTTCTATCCGGCCCTTATTTCTTATGAGCTGACTCCGAAAAAGCCCAAGCTGACGGAGGTTCAGATGGAAACTCTTTCCGTGATCGCATACAGACAGCCGGTTACGAAATCGGAAATCGAGAGGATCCGGGGCGTTAACAGTGATCACGCGGTGAATAAGCTGATAGAATTTAATCTGGTGACGGAACTCGGAAGAGCGAAAACTCCGGGTAGACCCGCACTTTTCGGAACAACGGATGAATTCCTGCGTGCGTTTGACGTCTCTTCCAAGGATGACCTTCCGGCAATCAATCCGGTAAAACTCGAAGATTTCAGAGAAGAGGCAGAGAAGGAAGCGGAGAAGATCGGCGTATGAAGAAAATAGTTGTCATAGGCGGCGGCGCAGCCGGGATGTTTTTTTCTATATTTGCCGCAAAAAACGGTCATCAGGTGACTCTGATAGAAAAAAATGAGAAGCTCGGTAAAAAGCTTTTTATCACAGGAAAAGGACGCTGCAATTTTACAAATCAATGCTCACAGGAGGAATTCCTCTCTAATGTAGTCACAAATCCGAAGTTTCTCTACAGCGCGATCGCAGCCTGCGACAGTGCAGCGGTGATCCGGGACTTTGAGGACTGGGGAATGCCTGTGAAGGTGGAACGCGGCAATCGTGCTTTCCCTGCATCCGATCACTCGAGTGATGTGATCAAAACTCTTGAGCAGCAAATGAAAAAACAGCAGGTGGAAGTGCGTCTGTTCAGTGAAGCAAAGCGCATTGTGACGCGGGACGGATGTGCTGCGGGTGTTGTTATTTGCAGGAACGGAAGTGAGGAGCTGCTGGAAGCGGATGCGGTTGTGATCGCAACCGGAGGACTTTCCTATCCATCCACCGGATCTACAGGTGACGGCTACAGGATGGCTGAGGAGACGGGGCACCGGGTCACGGAATGCCGTCCCTCGCTCGTTCCGATTATCTGCAGTGATGAATACTGCAGGGTGATGCAGGGCTTATTCCTGAAGAATGTCTCGCTTGTCATGAAGAGCGGAAAGAAGATCCGTTACACGGGATTCGGGGAAATGATGTTTACTCATTTTGGTATTACGGGTCCGCTGGTTCTTTCGGCCAGTGCAAAGGCAGGTGCGTGGATCGGACAAGAGGATCTCAATACCTGGATAGACTTAAAGCCCGCTCTTTCCGAGGAGATGCTTGAGAATCGGCTGATCAGAATGGCAGAGTCGTTTCCGAACAAGGATCTGATCAATACTCTCGGAGAGCTCTATCCGGCAAAAATGGTACCTGTGATCCCTGAGCTGGCAGGTGTAAATCCCAGAGTAAAAATGCGGGAGCTGACCAGGAAGGAGCGCTTGGCCCTGATTCGTGTCACGAAACAGTTTCCGCTTCATCCGGTTTCACTCAGAGGTTATCAGGAAGCGGTCGTAACGAAAGGCGGAGTTTCGGTGAAGGACGTGAATCCGAAGACGATGGAATCCAAAAAAACACAGGGAATCTATCTGATCGGAGAGGTTCTTGATCTGGATGCCTATACGGGTGGTTTTAATTTGCAGATTGCCTGGGCTACGGCTTATGCCGCAGCGGAGGCACTAAAGGAGGATATATGAATATTGCAATAGACGGACCTGCCGGAGCAGGAAAGAGTACCATCGCCAAGCTTGTCGCAGCCAAGCTGAAGTCTGTATATGTGGATACGGGAGCTATGTATCGTGCTATGGCGCTGTTCCTTTTGAAGAAAGGGATCGCTCCCGAGGATGCGGATTCGATCACTTCTGTCTGTGATGAGGCGGATATTACGATTGTTTATCAGGACGGAGTTCAGCATGTGATCCTGAACGGAGAGGATGTGACGGGAGGACTTCGTACAGAGAAAGTCGGAAACATGGCTTCAAAAAGCTCCGGCAATAAGGCGGTGAGAGAAAAGCTGGTAAAGCTGCAGCAGAAGCTTGCATCTGAGACTTCTGTGGTTATGGACGGCCGTGACATCGGAACCGTTGTACTGCCGGACGCCGAGGTGAAAATATTTCTCACGGCAAGCGCAAAGGTGAGAGCTGAACGCAGACATCAGGAGCTTCTGCAGAGAGCTTCTGCGGAGGAGAAATCTCTGGTTCCGTCGGTCGAGACGATAGAACGGGATATCGAGGAAAGAGATTACCGAGACTCTCACAGAGCGGAATCGCCGCTGAAACAGGCGGATGATGCTGTTCTTGTGGATTCTTCTTATATGTCTATTGAAGAAGTGGCTTCCGAAATTCTGAAGATTGCAGGAGAAAAAAGTGAAGGTTAATATTGCAAATACCGCAGGATTCTGCTTTGGCGTAAAACGCGCTGTAAATCTGGTTTATGAAGAGGCGGAAAAGCATGCTGGGAGCGTCTATACCATGGGACCCATTATTCATAATGAGACTGTGGTGGATGACCTGAGAAAACACGGCGTCAGGGTGATCGGAGACGATCTGATCTGTGAAGATACGGGAAAGGTGCCTCCTGAAGGCTCGGTCGTGATCGTACGTTCTCACGGAATATCCAGAGAGATCTACGAGCGTGTGGAAGCAGGCGGATATCAGATCGTAAATGCAACCTGTCCGTTCGTAAAGAAGATCCATGATATCGTTGCCGAAAAAAGCAGGGAAGGATGTACTATACTCATTATCGGCAATCCCGAACACCCCGAGGTGAAAGGCATCAGAGGATGGGCAGAGGGCGAGTGCTATGCGGCAGAGACGGAGGCAGATATTCGGAGAATTCCGTTTTCAGCTGAAAAAACGGTCTGTGTTGTGGCACAAACGACCTTCAATTTCGACAAATTTCAAGAATTAGTTGAAATCGTTTCATCTATGGGGTATCATGTAATAGTTAAAAATACTATCTGCAATGCTACAAAGGAGCGGCAGACAGAAGCAATGGATCTGGCTCGTGCCTCAGATGTGATGCTTGTTCTCGGAAGCAGGGCTTCCTCGAATACGCAGAAGCTGTATGAGATCTGCAGGAGTCAGTGTGTAAATACTTACTACATACAGAAACTCGATGATTTGGAGAATGAAGTAACCAATTTCCCATCCGATAGTTGCGTAGGTATTACTGCGGGGGCGTCCACCCCAAATAATATTATCCAGGAGGTTTCACAACATGTCAGAGGATTTTGCACAGATGCTCGAGGAGAGCTTTAAAACTGTCAAAAACGGGGAAGTGGTCGAAGGTAAGGTCATCGACGTAAAGCCGGATGTTATGTACCTGAGCATCGGTACAAAAGCAGAAGGTGTATTGACCAAGGAAGAGTACAGCAATGAGAATGTCGACCTGACTACAGTCGCAAAAGAGGGAGACACTCTCGAGGTTAAGGTGCTTAAGATGAATGACGGTGACGGAATGGTCGTTCTTACTTACAAGCGTCTTGCACAGGAAAAGGGCAATAAGAGAATCGAAGAAGCTTTCAATAACAATGAAGTTCTGAAGGCTAAGGTTGCTCAGGTCCTGAACGGCGGTCTTACTGTTCTGGTCGAAGATACACGCGTGTTTATTCCGGCAAGCCTCGTTTCCGATACTTATGAGAGAGATCTCAGCAAGTATGCAGATCAGGAAATCGAATTCCGCATTACAGAATTCAATCCGCGCAGAAGAAGAATTATCGGCGACCGCCGTCACCTTCTTGCAGAGCGCAAGGCAGAGCAGGCTAAGGAGCTTTTCTCCAGAATTCAGCCGGGCGATGTCGTTGAAGGTACAGTTAAGAATGTTACTGATTTCGGTGCATTCATCGATCTTGGCGGAGCAGACGGTCTGCTTCACATCTCAGAGATGTCCTGGGGCCGCGTAGAGAATCCGAAGAAGAACTTCCACGTAGGCGATACATTCGAAGTTATGATCAAGGATATCAAGGACGATAAGATCGCTCTTTCCAGAAAGTTCCCGGATCAGAATCCGTGGATCGAGGCATCCGAGAAGTTTGCAGCAGGCACAGTCGTAACCGGCAAGGTTGCAAGAATGACAGAATTCGGTGCATTCATTGAGCTGATTCCGGGTGTTGATGCTCTTCTGCATGTTTCTCAGATCAGCAGAAATCATGTCGACAAGCCGTCCGATGTACTTGCAATCGGTCAGGAGATCTCTGCAAAGGTTGTTGATTTCAACGCTCAGGATCATAAGATCTCCCTTTCCGTAAAGGCACTTGAGCAGGACGTCAAGGCTGACGAAGTCAGCGAAGAGGCAGAAGAAAGCGCAGAGCAGAACTAAGATACTGCAGCTGCTGTTTCTCTGAGCTCAGGAAAACTTCAGAAACAGAATAATAGGAAAAGCAGTCTTCACGGACTGCTTTTCTTTTATGTTTTTTATCGACAAAAGCGGACATGCTTCTGTGAATTGCATAGCCCTCATGGATTAAAAAATCATAATTCTTCCAATCCTCATGATAGACACGGATTTTCATTTCTTCTGTTTTTACGGAAAGAACTGCCTGATCATGATCAAAGATCAGGTAAAAAGGTCCTTCGGGGATGGCGGCTCTGACCGGAAAAGATACAGGGACATCCAACGAGAATACAAGACGGTCTGCTTCAAGTTCTGTCTTTTTCAGGGTATAGTTTCCCTGTGCAAACTGAATATACGCATAAAGCGCCGTGATCTCAGCGGTTTTTTCGGCATCCGTCATGTTCTCGTCTTCGCTTTTCGGACGAATCTGAAGGAATGTGAGGAAATCATCAAGAGAGCGGGAGGGCAGGCCGAAGATCTGATAGAGACCCCGGTACTGCAGATAAAGATCTGCAAATTTTTTTCCCGGAAACGGATCCGGGAGGCCGTATGCCTTCAGCTTGCTTTTTAAATGCGGTATGTCGAAAGAATTTCCGTTAAAAGTGATGATTCGCTTTGCAGACGAAAGGAGTGAGGCCGCACCTTCAAGAATATCGTATTCATCTGATTCCTGTTCGGAGATGTAACGGGTCTCCCGAAGCTTTTTTTCATCGTCATAGAAGAGCAGAGACAGCTCCTCCGTTTTGCTGGTCCGCCAGAAGAGACCGTCCGTTATATAGTCGAGGATAACGTCTCCGTGAGCCAGAAACGGTGAAAATCGATGCATTGTGTATTCTTTATTCAGTATTCTCATAGAAAATCTCCCGGAATCAAAATTCTGTCAGGTATGATTATGTATTTTTTTAGATACCTTGTCAAATCTGAGAAGTTTTTAGTAATTTTTCGTGAAATAATTGTGATACTGTATTATAATATTTAGAGTTTAAGAAAGGAGGAGAGATATGAAGTTACTGACCTTTCAGGGAGGCGTTCATCCTTATGACGGCAAAGAGCTGTCAAAAGACCAGCCGATCAAAGAACTGAAACCGGGCAAGGAACTTGCATTCTTAGTATCTCAGCACATTGGAGCACCGGCAAAGCCGTGCGTGGAAAAAGGTGACCGCGTACTTGCCGGACAGAAAATAGCCGAAGCCGGCGGATTTGTTTCTGCACCGATTTTTTCATCTGTTTCCGGAACCGTAAAGGGCATTGAAAAAAGAAAGAATGCTCCGGGCGGAATGGTAGATGCAATTATCGTTGAGAATGATGAGCAGTACGAGACTGTGGAGTTTTCACCGATCAATTCCCTTGATGACCTCTCGAACGAGGAAATTGTAGGAAGAATCAAGGATGCCGGCGTTGTCGGTATGGGCGGTGCAGGATTCCCGACACACGTCAAGCTTTCTCCTAAGGATCCGTCCAAGATCGATTACATTCTTGTAAACGGTGCAGAATGTGAGCCTTATCTGACATCGGATTACCGCAGCATGATCGAAATGCCTGAGAAGATCGTTCAGGGCCTTCGCTGCATCCTGAAACTCTTTGATTCCGCAAAGGGTGTAATCGCAATCGAAAACAACAAGCCGGAAGCTATCCGCATTATGCAGGAGGCAGTTAAGGGCGAGAGCCGTATGTCTGTTGCTGTCATGCAGACAAAGTATCCGGAAGGTGCTGAGCGCTGTCTGATCAGTGCGATCACAGGCAGAGAAGTAAACTCTAAGATGCTGCCGGCGGATGCAGGCTGTATCGTTGATAATATCAGCACATTGATCGCAGTCAATGATGCTGTTATGCTCGGCAAGCCTCTGTATCATCGCGTATTCACGATTACCGGAGAGGCGATTGCCAATCCGAGCAACTTTGATGTCCTTGTCGGACAGAGCTACAGCGAGATCGTTGCTGCTGCAGGCGGTTTTAAGTCTCAGCCGGAAAAGATCATCTCCGGCGGACCGATGATGGGCTTTGCCCAGTCAGATCTGACTGTACCGGTCACAAAGACATCCGGTGCTATTACAGCATTCCTTACAGACCCGGTCTCCAAGACACAGGAGAGTGCCTGCATCAACTGCGGACGCTGTGTAAGCGGCTGCCCTGCAAGACTGATGCCCTGCAAGCTTTCCGACTATGCAGAACACGGTGACGCAGAAAGATTTGAGGCTGAATTCGGTCTGGAATGTGTAAACTGCGGTTCCTGCAGCTTCCAGTGTCCGGCAAAACGTCCGCTCGCTGCAAATATCAACACAATGCGACAGACAGTTCTTGCCAATAAGAGAAAGAAAAAGTAAGGGGAGGAAGAGTAAATGAGTGAAAGATATCAGGTTTCTGCCTCACCTCATGTAAGAGACAGTATTACCACACAGAGACTGATGCTCTATGTGATTATTGCTCTGATGCCGGCTACTATTTTCGGCATCTGCAATTTTGGACCCTATGTGCTTGTGATCCTTCTTGCTACGATCTGCTCAGCTGTTCTTTCAGAGTATGTCTATGAGAAGATCACGCATAAGCCGAATACCACATCCGATTTGAGTGCGGTTTTAACCGGACTTCTGATTGCTCTGAATATGCCGCCCGAAATCGCATGGTGGATCCCGTGCATCGGTGCTGTGTTTGCAATCGTAGTTATCAAGCAGCTGTACGGCGGACTCGGTCAGAACTTCATGAACCCGGCACTGGGTGCAAGATGTTTCCTTCTGATTTCCTTCTCCAGCCAGATGACAACTTACACGGTCGGACACGGATTTACTAACATTGTGACAAATGTTGCTTCTACAACAGATGCACTTTCCAGCGCAACTCCGCTGGCATACCTGAAGGAAGGCATTCACTTTAATCTCGGAGCTATGTTCCTCGGAACAACGACCGGTGTTATTGGTGAGACTTCCGCTCTGGCGCTGCTGATCGGCGGTATCCTTCTTGTCTGCCTGAAGGTGATCGATGCGAGAATTCCTGTCTGCTATCTCGGCAGCTTCGCGGTTCTTGTTCTGATCACAGCTGCAGTCAGAGGCTACAGCGATCCGGCTGTCTTTATGCTTGAAGAGCTTTGCGGCGGCGGTATCATGCTCGGAGCATGGTTTATGGCTACTGACTATGTTACATCCCCGATCACAAAGAGGGGCCGTATTGTTTACGGTGTTCTTCTCGGATTCCTGACATGGCTGTTCCGTATGATCGGAAAGTCTTCGGAAGGTGTTTCCTATGCGATCATCTTCATCAACCTTCTTGTGCCGATGATCGAGCATTACACACGTCCGACAGCTTTCGGTATTGTCAAGGAAAAGAAAAAGAAGGAGGCTGATAAATAATGGATAAGAAACAGACTTCTCTTGCTCATGACATTATCATTCTGACGATCATCACGATCGTTGCCGGTATTCTTCTTGGTATTGTTCATGATGTTACAGCTGCGCCGATTGCGATTCAGCAGCAGAAGGCTCTTGAAGAAGGTCAGAAGGCCGTCTTTGAAAATGCAGCTTCATTCGAGCTTGCCGATGTTTCCGATGATGTTCTTGCCCAGATCGTTTCCGATGCAGGTCTTACAAAGACAAAGATCAGCACGGTCTATCTTGCGCAGGATGCTTCCGGTGAAACGCTTGGTTATGTAGTGGATTCCACAAACTCCGAGGGTTACGGCGGAGATATCCAGATTCTGACCGGTATTACAGCTGCTGATGGTGCTTATACAGTAAACAGCATTACATTTATGAGCATCTCCGAGACTGCCGGTATGGGTATGAAGGCAAAGGATGCTGAGTTCAAGGATCAGTTCAATGATCTTGGTGCTACGGCTGTTACCGTTTCCGGTGATGCCGAAGCAACTGCAATTGATGCAATCAGCGGCGCAACCATTACATCAAAAGCTGTAGTGAAGGCTGTGAATGCAGCTCTTTCAGCGGCACAGTATATGGAGGCACAGGCATGAGTATGAAAAAAGATTCACCGGTTGAGAGAATCTGGAACGGTATTTATACCGAGAACCCGGTTCTTTGTCTTGCGCTCGGTATGTGTCCGACGCTTGCGGTAACCACATCTGCAACAAACGCGTTGGGAATGGGTCTCTCCACACTTGTCGTACTGACTCTTTCCAACCTGATCATTTCAATTTTAAGAAATATTATTCCGGACAAAATGAGAATGCCGGGCTACATTGTAGTCATCGCTTCCTTCGTTACGATCGTCGAGTTCCTGCTCGAGGGTTTTGTACCGGCCTTATACGATTCCCTGGGTATTTATATCCCGCTGATCGTCGTTAACTGTATCATCATGGGTCGTGCGGAGGCATATGCCGGCAAGCACGGTCCGGTTCAGTCTCTGTTTGACGGTATCGGCATGGGCCTGGGCTTTACTGTTGCGCTTGTTTTCATTGGCGGAATTCGTGAGCTGGTCGGTGCAGGTACACTTTTCGGACTGACTGTTACTCCGGGCGCTTATGTACCGGTCAATATTTTCGTTCTTGCTCCGGGCGCATTCCTTGTTCTTGCGTTCCTGGTTGCTGTTATGAACAAGCTTCAGATCGGTTTAGGAAAACGTACGGGCTGGGATCCCACAGAGAGCGGCTGCGGCGACTGTGCTGCATGCGGAAAGTGCTCTGTCTGCGGCGGCAAGCCCGAGGCACAGAAAGAGGAGGCTTAACTTATGGAATTAATCATGCTTGCAATTACGGCAGCTCTGATTAACAACGTCGTATTGAGCCAGTTCCTCGGAATCTGCTCTTTCCTCGGTGTTTCAGGCAAGACGGATACAGCTGTAGGTATGGGTGGTGCCCTGACTTTCGTTCTGACACTGTCCAGTATTGTCTGCGGTATTCTTTATAATTACATTCTTGCACCGCTCGGGCTTGATTATCTCAAGACAATTGTTTTCATCCTGATCGTTGCAGCACTCGTTCAGTTTGTAGAAATGTTCATGAAGAAATTCATGAAATCCATGTACAGCGCGCTCGGTATTTATCTGCCGCTGATCACAACAAACTGTGCCGTT
The DNA here is from genome assembly GCA_030527595.1 of Lachnospiraceae bacterium. Classification (GTDB taxonomy): domain Bacteria; phylum Bacillota; class Clostridia; order Lachnospirales; family Lachnospiraceae; genus Chordicoccus. Next base: position 31,643 of record JAUNAN010000001.1, read on the forward strand.
CTCGGTGTGGCTACATTGAACGTTCAGAACGGATACAATGTATTTACCGGCGCTGTTTACGGATTAGCAACTGCAATCGGTTTCCTGATTGCAATCGTCATTCTTTCTTTTATCCGTGAAAAGATGGTTTACAACGATATTCCGAAGCCGTTCCAGGGCTTCCCGATCGTTATGATCTCTTCTGCACTGATGTCGATTGCGTTCTTTGGATTTGCTTCTTTCAAGTGATTGCAGGATACGGAGGATAACTTATGAATGGAATTGTAATTGCCGCAATTATGATCGGCGCTGTCGGTCTGTTTGTCGGTGTATTCCTCGGTGTCGCCAGTAAGGTCTTTGCCGTACCGGTCGATGAAAAGGAAGTAGCAGTAAGAGAACTTCTTCCGGGTGCAAACTGCGGTGCCTGCGGATATGCGGGATGTGATGCACTTGCTGCAGCAATTGCCAAGGGAGAAGCTCCGATTGCAGCCTGCGTGGTAGGCGGTGCTCCGGTTGCTTCGCAGATCGGCGAAGTCATGGGAATGACAGCTGAAGTCGGAGAAAGAAAGGTTGCCTTTGTACGCTGTACAGGTGACTGTGAAAAGACAACTGACACATATGATTATTCCGGACCTAAGTCCTGTGCAGCAGTCAAGTTTGCTCCGGGCGGCGGTTCTAAGTCCTGCCGGTATGGATGTACGGGATTCGGCGACTGCGTGAGAGCCTGCGAATTTGATGCGATCCATATTGTAAAGGGAATTGCAAAGGTCGATGAGGCTAAGTGCAAGGATTGTAAGAAATGTATCGAAGCATGCCCGAAGGGAATGATTATCGAAGTTCCGGCAGAGCGTGCTTCTCATATCGGATGTGTCAATCCTGACAGGGGTAAACCTGTGATGGATAACTGTAAAGTCGGATGTATCAGCTGCCAGAAGTGTGTGAGAACCTGTGAAAACGGTGCGATCACCATGGTTGGAGGCTTCCCGGTTATCGACTATTCCAAGTGTGATGACTGCGGCAAGTGTAAAGAGGGCTGCCCGCGTAAATGTATCATCTGAGAAAACTGCGGATTTCTCTGATTAGTTTGTCAGTTTGCAGTGCAGTCTGCCTGTGTGCAGGCTGCACTCGTTCTGCTTCTGAGACGACTTCAGAGGGATCCGGATATTATTTTGATACCACAGTTTCTATAAAGATAACGGATGAACATGCGGAAACTCTTCTTCAGGGCTGCATGGATATTTGTGAGGAGCTGGAAAACACGCTGTCTGCGAGAGAGGAAAGCAGTGAGCTGTATCAGGTGAATCACAGAGATCAGAATCGTGTGGATATTTCCGACGACCTGGCAGAGTGCATTGCAACAGCACTGAAATGGTCCGAGGCATCCGACGGGGTCTATGATCTTACAATTTATCCGGTGTCATCACTGTGGGATTTTCATGCAGAGAATCCGGAAGTTCCCGATTCGGAAAAGGTTTCCGGGGCACTTGAAGCTGTAGACTACAGAAATGTATCTCTTGACGGAAATACGATCACTTTTTCTTCTGATGAAACGCAGATCGATCTGGGAGGAATCGCAAAGGGATATATTTCTGAAAAACTCAAAACCTATCTCACGGAGAACGGTTGTACCTCCGCCCTGATCAATCTTGGCGGCAATGTCAGTACAGTGGGACATAAGGACGACGGTTCCGAATGGATCGTTGGCGTTCAAAAACCGTTTTCGGTTCGCGGGGAGGTTCTTTTGACTGTCGGATCGGCAGATAACTGCGTGATTTCCTCGGGTATTTATGAGCGGTACTTTGAACAGGACGGGGAGTTTTATCATCACATTATAGATCCTTCTACGGGATATCCGACTAAGACAGACCTGAATCAGGTGACAGTGATCGGTTCCCGTGATGCGGACTGTGATGCCTTGTCTACGATCTGTCTGCTTCTCGGAGAGGAAAAAGCTGTCGAATTTTATGAAACACAAAATCTGGATGTAACTTTGATTTTCACAAACAGCGAAAATGAAGTTACGTGGTACCCGGAGGAACCCGCCTCCTGACAGGTGAAGACGATGAATGCAGCTAAACGGAAGGGTTTGATCGGTAAAAGTGATATAATTCTTATCCTCGTGCTGCTGTTGGCTTCACTTAGTATCTTTGCCGTTCATACAATTATGAGCAGCCAAGGCAGCAGTGCTTTATGCAGAATTACCGTTAACGGCGAATTATACGGTACCTATGAACTTGGTCGCGATCAAACGATCGACATAGATCATACCAATGTCTGTACGATCCGGGACGGAAAAGTGAAAATGATTTCCGCGAATTGTCCTGATCAGATCTGTGTAGACTCTATTGCTGTTTCGCGGAACGGTGAATCGATCGTCTGCCTTCCCAACCGCATCGTTATTACGATTGTCGGTGCAGGGGAGAGTGCGGAATATGATACAATAGCAAGCTGAAGAGGGGAATACGTTTGGGAAAGGATAATAGAGTTCAGGCAGGAAAGATTGCATGGCTTGGTGTCATGGCATCTCTGGGTGTCCTGTGCGGTTATATTGAATATCTGATCCCCGTGTCCGCAGCTTTTCCCGGCATCAAGCTTGGGATCTGTAATATTGTTATTTTGACCGTACTGTATCTTTCCGGATGGAAGGAGGCCGCAGCTGTTTCGATCGTCAGGATTCTCCTGATCGGGTTTATGTTCGGAAGCCTTTCTTCTATTTTGTATTCTCTCGGAGGAACTGTCTGTTCCCTGAGTGTAATGGCTATTCTGAAAAGAACAAATTTTTTTCGTGTTGTCGGTGTATCCGCTGCCGGAGGTGTATTTCATGAGGTCGGGCAAATATTGATTGCCGCGCTTATTGTGAAAGGGTTTCCGCTTTTGTGGTATCTGCCGATTTTGATGATCGCCGGTCTCATCTGCGGTACAGTGATCGGTTTTTTATCCGGAGCGATTTTATTGCGTATTCCGAAAAATGTATGACCCTGAATGCTTTGGTTTTGGGGTGCACTATGGTATAATGTCACTAAAAATGACGGCTGTGTATACATTTCCGAAATGTATGCAAGGAGGTAGCTACGATGAATTATTCTGAAAAAATTGAGAAAAGAGAATCAGTTCGAACCTTCGAGGAACGTGAGGTTTCCGAGAAGAAAATTGCTGAGATCAAGGCTTATTTCGATGAGGCAAAGAGACTGGATTCAAGTATCGGTGTGGAATTACAGGTCTTTACCGGAAATGCAAAGAACCGCCTTGAAGGTGCTGCCGGATATAAGGGATATGCGCTCATGGCACCGGCTTATCTTGTCATCCTTTCCGAGGAGAAGCCGCATTATCTTGAGAATGCCGGTTATGTCTGCGAAGATATGATCCTGAAGCTTGTGGAAATGGGACTTGATAACTGCTGGATCAGCACGGGCGATGCTGCAGCAACAAAGAGAGCGCTTCTGATCGAGTCTGACAAGACGGTTGCAGCACTTGTTGCTTTCGGTTACGGAAAGAAGGATGATGACGTTCGTATTGATATCAAGACACCTTCGAATGTCGTTACCGAGGCCAGAAAGGGTCATGCTGCCGAAAAGATTGCAGAGACTGAGCTTGTTTACCAGAATAAATGGAAGCAGCCGGTTGACTGGGAGAGCGGTGTTGTCTACAAGCAGCTCGATGCCGCACTTTATGCAGCTTCCCTTGCACCGAGCTATTTGAACATCCAGCCGTATCGTTTTCTGTTAAGAGAGAACTATGTTCTTCTTGTTCTTGATGAGAAAGCAGCGATCGATGAAAAAGAGGCAATGCTGGATCTCGGTGCGGTAATGCTGAATTTTGCAGCTGTTTATCAGGAAAATACAGGTAACGGCGCATGGGAGTTTGTAGAAGGAACAGACAATGAGAGCGATCACCATGTGACTGCTTCTTTTGTGATCTAAAAGGATAACTGATAACAGATTCCAGGGACCCGGCTGAGGCCGGGTCCTTTCTATGAATAAGATGATTGACATGACGAACAAATGTTCTTATAATGTGATAATATTGTTTTACGTTTGACTGGAGTATTTGAGATGTATGCATTTATTCGAGGTACGATCACTTCCATCAGAGAGGATTATGTTGTCCTTGATAATAACGGGATCGGTTATCGTATATTTATTTCTTCCGCGCTGGCAGAAAAGCTTGCCGTCGGTGAGGAGATCCGGCTGTTTACGCATTTTGCGGTAAGAGAAGATGCCATGCTGCTGTATGGATTCGAATCGGAGGAGGAGCTAGAGCTGTTTCGCCTGATTTTGGGCGTCAGCGGCATCGGACCAAAAGGTGCGATCGGCATTTTCTCTGTCATGACTCCCGATGATCTGCGCTTTGCGATTCTCTCTGATGATGCTGCGCAGATAGCGAAAGCACCCGGAATAGGAAAAAAGACAGCACAAAAAGTGATCCTTGAGCTGAAAGACAAGCTGGATCTTATGGAGAGCTTCGAGCGGAAGGCAGCCAATACAGAGGCGGTATCCTCTGAAGGAAATGCGCAGACAGAGGCAGTTCTCGCTCTTACGGCGCTCGGATATGCAAGAAATGAAGCAATGAAGGCAGTCAGAACAGTCTGTGAAGAAGAGTCGTTTACAGATGTTGAAGAAATTCTGAAGGCTGCACTGAGAGAATTATAAAAGGAGTCCTTATGGCCGGAAGAAAAATCACCACAGAGCTCACGGAAGAAGACAAAAGTCTGGATTCTGCCGGCTTGAGACCTCAGTTTCTTGAAGATTATATCGGGCAGGAAAAGACAAAAAATAATCTTAAGATATTTATTGATGCTGCAAAGCAGCGCGGGGACAGCCTGGATCATGTGCTGCTCTACGGTCCTCCCGGACTCGGAAAAACTACGCTTGCCGGGATCATCGCCAATGAGATGGGTACTCACATTAAGGTGACATCCGGACCGGCAATCGAGAAACCCGGTGATATGGCCGCTGTCCTGAACAGAATGCAGAAAGGTGATATTCTTTTTATTGATGAGATCCATCGCCTGGCAAAGCCGGTAGAGGAATTTCTTTATCCGGCAATGGAAGATTATGTGATCGATATTCTTATCGGAAAGGGTCCTACTGCACGTTCCATTCGTATGGAGCTTCCCAGGTTTACGCTTGTGGGTGCCACAACAAGACCCGGAATGCTTTCCGCTCCCTTAAGAGACAGGTTCGGAATCATCGGACATATGGATTTCTATACGGATGACGAGCTGAAGGAGATCATTCTGCGATCGGCTGACAAGCTGATGGTGCGTATAGATGACAGAGGAGCAGAGGAGCTTGCAAGAAGGTCCAGAGGTACGCCGAGACTTGCTAACAGGCTTTTAAAGCGCGTGCGTGACTTTGCTCAGATCCGGTATGGCGGAGTGATCAATTCCAGGGTATCAGCCGAGGCTCTGGATCTAATGGACGTGGACCAGTTCGGACTTGAGAGACTGGATCGTCAGATTTTGGAAACCATGATCCTGAAGTTTCAGGGCGGTCCGGTGGGGCTTGAGACTCTTGCGGCCTCTATCGGTGAAGATTCCGGTACGATCGAGGATGTATATGAGCCGTATCTTCTGAAAAACGGGTTTGTGAATCGTACGCCAAGAGGCAGAGTCTGCACAAGGCGCGCCTTTGAGCATCTCGGATATGAGTATTCAGATCCGCAGGATGACTGATTCGGTGTGACGGTCGGAAAACCGGTTGTAATTTTTCTTAATTTCTGTATAATATTAAAGATAGATTCGTCTAAATAAGATTGTCGGAGGCAGATATGTCATCTAAAAATACGGTTCAGGTTCTCATTGGCGGAAAGGTTATTCGCCTTGCCGGTTACGAAAGTGAAGAATATCTTCAGAAGGTTGCAGCATATCTCAATCATAAAATCGGTGAGTTTGATGCGATCAAGGGATATAACCGTATGCCGACTGAGACAAAAGGCACCCTTCTTGCACTGAACGTTGCTGATGATTATTTTAAAGCAAAGAAGCAGGCTGAGGTTCTCGAGGAAGATCTTCAGAGAAAGGATCGTGAGCTGTATGAATTAAAGCAGCAGCTGGTCAGTCTGCAGGTTCAGCTTGAAAAGAATCATTAAGAATGAAAGCAGTAAGCCGTCGAGCTGCGTATTCAGTCGGAAATAGAAACATTAAGAATCGCAGCGGCAAGTCGGTCCGCAGATTTCAATAAGAGAAATATTGATGTAAATCGGGGAGGGTGGTTACAAGAGTAATCATCCTCTTTGTCGTATTGGGGAGTGTATTTTATGAATGTAAAAATACCCGAGCTTCTTGCTCCTGCTGGATCCGCAGAGGGGCTTCGTGCTGTTATTGCGGCAGGAGCGGATGCTGTTTATATCGGAGGGAGTAAATTTGGTGCCAGAGCATATGCGGACAATCCGGGAGAGCAGGATCTGCTGGAAGCCATTGACTTTGCGCATCTGCATGGAAAAGCGGTCTATCTGACTGTGAATACGCTGATCCGTCAGGATGAACTGGGCGAGCTGGCTGCCTTCCTGGAACCCTATTATGAGCGCGGTCTTGATGCCGTTTTGGTACAGGATCTTGGTGTGGTTCGTTTTTTACACCGGCTGTTTCCCGATCTTCCCATTCATACGAGTACGCAGATGACGGTGACCGGACGTGAGACATCGGAATTTTTGAAAAAATACGGTGTTACCAGGATCGTTCCCGCAAGAGAGCTGTCAATCGATGAGATTGCGGCAGTCAAACAGACAGGTCTGGAGGTGGAAGTATTTATACACGGAGCCCTCTGTTACTGCTATTCCGGACAGTGTCTGTTTTCGAGTGCACTCGGCGGAAGAAGCGGAAACAGGGGCAGATGCGCGCAGCCCTGCAGACTGACTTACGAACTGAACGGAAAGAAGCCGGCTAAGGAGTTTCTGAGTCCGCGCGATCTCTGTGCTCTGGATCACGTCCCTGCTCTGATGAGGCTGGGGGTGGATTCCCTGAAGATCGAAGGACGTATGAAACAGCCGGAATATGCGGCCGGCGTTGTCTCAATCTATCGGAAGTATCTTGATCTCTGGAAGAAGGACAGCAGTATAAAGGTGTCGGAAGAGGACCGCCGGATACTGCTGGATCTCTACAACAGAGAAGGGTTTACTGACGGCTACTTATATCGACATAACGGTCCCGAGATGATGGCAGTGAATCGTCCCTCGCTTACCGACCGGGAGAACAGCAGTAGACGAGAGCTTTATGCATCTCTCAGGGAGCGTTATCTCACAAAGGAAGATCCGCTTGAAGCAGAAGCGTCTGCGGTATTCTATGCCGGGGCACCGATGGTGCTGTCTCTGTCCAGGGGCGATGCTTCTTTTACGGCTGTGGGAGATCAGGATGTACAGACTGCACAGTCAAAACCCATGACCAGGGAAAAGATCGCCTCCCAGCTTGCCAAAACAGGCGGGAGCGGTTTCTGTTTCCGTGAGATCTCGGTAGAAACCGATGAGAGCAGCTTTCTTCCTGTCGGCGTTTTGAACAGTGTGAGGCGAAGCGCACTTGCAGGTCTTCGCGAGGAGCTTCTGCAAGGCTATAGACGCAGGAGTGCGAAAAAACCGGAACTGACAGGTCTTATTAAAAATAATAAAACAGCCCCGTATCTTCAGGTACTGGCTGCGTCAGAGGAACAGTTTCTTGCTGCTTCGGAATCTGCCGTATCGGAAATTATTGCGGAGTACACAATGCTTGATACGGAAGCACCGGAGAAAACACTGAAGAAGCTTGCTCATATATCAGGAAATAAAGGAATCGGACTCCGTATTGCTTTTCCGAGAATTAACCGTGAGGGGCGGCTTGAGAGGATATATCAGAAGATTCCCGCCTTTATAGAGGCCGGAGTCAGCGGTTTCCTCATTCGCGATCCCGAGAGCTTTGTTCGTTTAGCCGAAGCGGGGTATGCTTCCATGATCGAGGCGGATGCAAATTTATACACCTGGAACAATGAGGCTCTCGAATTTTTCCGGGAAAACGGCATTACAAGATTCACTGCACCGTACGAGCTGAGCGGAGGTATGCTTAAGCTCAGGGATAACAGCGACAGTGTCATGACGGTGTACGGACGTCTTCCGCTCATGGTTTCCGCACAGTGCCCGAAAAAGACAACAGGAGGCTGCAATCATAAAAAAGAGTTTTTGTTCCTGACAGATCGCAAGCGTGCGAAAATTCCGGTCAAAACAGAATGTGATTTCTGCTATAATGTGATCTATAACAGTGTGCCGCTTTGCCTCTTCGGCGATGCGGAAACGATTCGGAAACTCGGTTTTCGTGCTGTACGCCTCGAGTTTACCGATGAGACGAAAAAAGAGACAGAGACGGTTCTCGGACTTGCCGTGTCTGCATTTTCCGGAGAAAGTGCTGACTTCAGGACTGCACTGAAGGGCGGATATACCAGAGGACATTTTACAAAAGGAGCAGAATGAATTTATTAACACAGCTCTCAAAATACTTTTTTATATTTCTGATGCTGCTGTTTACCCTTCGTGATTTCCTGTATCTGACAAGAAAGAGCGAATACCGGAAACGGCAGCTCCTCAGAGGACAGATCGTGATCATGTTTGTCATCACGATTTTTGCATTTGCAATCATTTTCTTTCATACGCTGGATGTGCAGGTACTGATTCTTCTGGCCGGAATTCTGTTCTATTACGCGATGACGCTGATCGGATACCGCCTTTTTTACGGAAGATCATCGATGCTGCTTGTAAACAACATGCTGATGCTTCTGGGGATCGGCCTGATCATGATCGAGCGGCTCTACCCGGATCAGGCACTGAAACAGTTTATTATTGCTGCCGGATCCACCGCGATCGCTTTCGTTATTCCGGTTATGATCAGAAAGCTGAAGATACTGGAAAAACTGACATGGCTCTATGCGGGCATCGGAATTGCCGCCCTCCTGGGCGTATTGGCTCTGGCAACTGTCAGCGGCGGTGCCAAGCTTTCCCTGTCAGTGGGAGGGATCACCGTTCAGTTTTCCGAGATAGTAAAGATCACTCTGGTGTTTTTTATGGCAGCAAAGCTCTCGGGAGACCGTTCCTTTAAGAGTGTGGCGGTCACCACTGCCGTTGCGGCGGCTCATGTGATCATACTTGTACTTTCCACGGATCTCGGTACGGCACTTGTATTCTTTGTTGCCTACATTGTGATCGTATTCGTGGCAACACGGAGACCCGTATATCCGCTTGCGGGACTGACCGGCGGAGCTCTTGCAGCGGTTCTTGCATTCAGGCTCTTCAGGCATGTGCGCGCACGTGTTACTGCCTGGCAGGATCCCTTTGCGGTATATGAGACATCCGGATATCAGATCGTTCAGGGTCTTTTTGCCATCAGTGCAGGAGGATGGTTCGGCGTCGGATTGTATAACGGCTCCCCATTTATGATTCCCGAGGTATCCAAGGACTTTATCTTTGCGGCGATCTGCGAGGAATTCGGCGGCGTTTTTGCGATCTGTCTTGTACTTGTATGCATGAACCTGTTTCTTCTGATCGTCAGCATTTCTATGAAGCTGCATGACCGCTTCTATAAGCTGGTAGCGATCGGACTCGGTTCGGAATATGCATTCCAGGTATTTCTCACGATCGGAGGCGTTACGAAATTCATCCCGATGACCGGAATCACACTTCCGCTTGTCGCCTATGGAGGAAGCTCGGTAGTCAGTACGATTATTATGCTCGCAATTGTACAGGGAATGTATATACTGCGGGAAGATGAAGGAGATCAGATTGCGATTTACAAGAGATCAGGAAGAGGAAATGCAGGAACAGATCGGTGAGGACATCCGTGACATTCTTGATGGAAAAAGCGTTCGCTCTTCAAACAGACAATATTCAGGCAGGAAAGCTGTCCGCTCTTCAGGCGGGCATGATCCCGAAGGACCTGATAACAGGGAATCTTTCCCGGAAATGCGGGAAGGTGCCACGAGAAATCCTCGGAGGAACAGAGGCAATACCGGCAGAGACGGAGACAAAAGAGGCCTGCTGAAAAAGCAGACGCGTGTTCCGTTTCTGTTTGTTTCGTATGCGTTTGTAGCCATCTTTGTTGCGTTGATCGTATACATCGGCTATTTCAATGTACGGTTAAGAGATGACATACTAAACAGTCCCTACAACAGAAGACAGAATGATAATGCGGTCTACGTCGTGCGCGGAGAGATCCTGGCAAAGGACGGTACGGTGCTTGCAGAGACAGAGCTTGATGATGACGGAGTGGAGAGACGCTTCTATCCGGAGGAAAATAAATATGCTCATGTTGTAGGTTTTACAGCAAACGGGAAGAGCGGACTGGAATCCCTTCTGAATTACGATCTGCTTGCCGCCCACAATAACATTCTGGACAGGGTGATCAATGAATTTCAGGGAGAAAAAAATCCCGGTGATAATGTAGTCACCACCCTGGATACAGAACTTCAGGATGTCGCCTATGAGGCGCTGGGAGACTGGGACGGTGCTGCTGTTGTATTGGAACCGGATACCGGAAATGTTCTTGCGATGGTCAGTAAGCCGGATTTTGATCCGAATACGATAGCAGAAGAATGGGAGGAGCTCGTCGCAGATGACAGCAATTCCCAGCTGGTCAATCGGGCTACTCAGGGAAAATACCCACCGGGTTCTACCTTTAAGATCGTCACGGCTCTTGCCTATTACCGTGCGGAGGGAAATATAGAGGACTTCTTTTATGATTGTGACGGCAGCTTTACGGTTGACGACAATAATACCGTACACTGCTTCAACAGTTATGCTCACGGAGAAGAGGATCTGACTGAGGCTTTTGCCAACAGCTGTAACTCTGCCTTCTCTGAAATCGGTCTTGAGGTCGGAGCAAGGGCACTGGGTGATACTGCGGAAGATCTTCTCTTTCAGGAAAAGCTTCCGTGTGATATCGCGTATTCCAGGTCTGCCTTTACTCTGAGCAGCGGGGCGGGAGATGCCTCTGTTGTACAGACTGCTTTCGGTCAGGGAGACACCCTGGTTTCACCTTATCATCTGGCACTGATCGCATCTGCAATCGCAAATGACGGAGTTCTGATGAAAACAAATTTTGTGGATCATATCGAAAGTGACACGGGCGCTGTTGTCAAAGAAACAAAGCCTTCGCAATATAAAACACTCATGACAGAAGATGAGGCCGATGTGCTGACAGAGCTGATGAAGGCTGTTGTAGATGAGGGAACTGCGTCGGCACTTCAGGGACTTGATTATTCGGTCGCCTGCAAGACAGGATCTGCCGAATTTGAGATGAGTGACGGCGAACTCGGTACACATTCCTGGTTTGTCGGCTTTTCCGATCCGGATGATCCGGATATTGTGGTAGCTGTGATCACAGAGAACGGCGGTACGGGATCGTCCACCTCTCTTCCGATCGCCAAACAGATTTTCGATGCTTATTATGACTGAGCAGAAAGAGGCAGATATGCTGAACTGGTTTCCGGATCTTTATATCACGGATGCCGCACACAGAGACAGCGACAAGGTGATCGAAAAATTAAATAAGGGGAAATTTGTTCCTTCACGATATCTGGTCACGCTTGCCTCCAATCCGGCTGATCAGCTTGACCTTGTAAGTACGGTATGGCTAAAACAGGAGCAGTGTGCAAGACATCTGCCTCCGGTGATCGGTATTGCCGCTTCCCGTGCCGATGCGGTAAATCTCGTGATACGCATAACGGAGGAGTGTCTGGCCGAGACCGGAACTACAGATCTGCGCAGCTATGTAAAGAGCAGGAGATAAGAGATGGCTATTCTATTTGGAATACTGAAAGTAATCGGGATTCTGCTTTTGAGTCTGCTTTGTCTTGTGCTTCTTCTTGTGCTCATCGTTCTCTTTGTACCGATCCGCTATCGCGCAGAGGGAGTCTGGCATCCGGATGAGCGACGTCTTGATGCCGGTGTAACGTGGCTGTTTCATCTTCTGAATGTGTCTTTTAACCTGAAATACGAGAGCGGGTTAAAGACCGGTCTTTCTATCCGGATTCTCGGGAGAACGATCGGTGCTGGAAAGAAGCAAAAACGGAAAGAGCAGGCAGCTAAATCCGGAAAAAGAAAAAAACGAATTCAAAAGCTGAAGAAAGAAAATCCGGAACAGTATAAAAAGCTGACCGCTGAGGCAGAGGAACAGAAGAAAATTTCCGAAGCAGGAAAACAGGAAAACCCGGTAAAGTCTGAAAAAACGATGACTTCGAAAAAAACGATGACTCCGGAAAAATCTGTGGTTCCGGAAAAAACAGATCGGAAGTCTGCATCAAAGTCCGGGACGAAAACGTCTGTCTCCGAAACGGAGACAAGTGAGGTTTCCGAAGGGGAGGAGAGGGAGCAAAAACCGTTCTTTATGATTACGCTCATAAAGAAAGCCGCCGCACTCCTTCTGTCGATCGTCGGTAAAATCGGATTTATCCTGAACCATGCCTGGGAGATACCGGGCAGGATCGTCAATGCTGTCGTGAAAGTTGTCGACAAAGCAGCGGGGGTCTGTGGTAAAATATCAGCGTGGGTCGGCTTTCTCAGGGACGAGGAGGTCACACATACTATTCGGGAACTGAAGCGCACGCTTTTTTTGCTGCTTAGACACATCGGACCTAAAAAAGCAAAGGGTACCGTTACCTTCGGGTTAGAAGATCCGTCACAGACGGGAATGATTCTTGCCGCTGCATCCGTCTTTTTCCCTGTCTACGGAAACAAGGTGACCCTGAGCCCGAATTTTGAGGAGCAGGTTTTGGACGGCGAACTGGAAATGAAAGGGCGGATCCGTCTGGGATATCTTGTTTATCTGGGACTGAGATTGATTCTTGACCGCGAAGTACGCGGCTCGTATCATAAATTCAAGAAAGTAAAGGAGGAAACACAACATGGCTGATAACTTTGAAAATACAGTGGATTCACTCTTTAAGGGAATGGACAGCTTTTTGTCTTCTAAGACAGTTGTCGGCGAGGCAATTCATGTGGGAGATACCATCCTTCTTCCGCTTGTAGATGTGACCTTCGGTGTAGGAGCAGGTGCAAGCCAGGGTGACAAAAAGACTCCGAATGCGGGAGGCGGACTTGGCGGAAAGCTGACACCGAGTGCTGTTCTTGTTATTTCAAACGGTACGACAAAACTCGTTAATGTGAAAAATCAGGATGGTATGACGAAGATCCTGGATATGGTGCCTGATCTTGTCAATAAGTTTACCGATCATAAAGAGGAAAAGACAGAAGATCTCTGATAAAATTTGATATCCTGCAAAATAAAAAAAGTGCTTGCATATCAATATATATTCTGATAGAATATCACTCGTTGATTACTGGTCTTTTGACAGACCAACTCTTGTGCAAGGAGGTGTTACAGATGGCAGTTTGTTCAGTTTGCGGAAAAGGCGCTCATTTTGGTAATAATGTCAGCCATTCTCATAGAAGATCCAACAGAATGTGGAAATCCAACATTAAAAGAGTCAAAATTAATGTGAATGGTACTCCGAAGCACGCATATGTCTGCACTCAGTGCCTGAAGTCTGGCAAAGTAGAGCGCGCATAATTCTGAATAAAGAATGCGTAACAGGGAAGCTGAAAGGCTTCCCTTTCTTGTGCCGTAAATTGTATTTATTAAAATAATTTAAGAAAATCTGTGCTCTTATGTAAGAGATTGCAGTTTGACATAAAAACGTATATAATATACAACCAAAGCAATAAAAAATTAGCCTGTTTAAACAGAGTAAGTACGGAGGTTTTATCTATGAAGGGGATAATGAATTCTGAGTATGGAAACATTCTCATCGACCCCGATGTGATTGCCACCTATGCCGGAAGTGTTGCGGTAGGCTGTTTCGGTATTGTCGGAATGGCTGCATACAGCGTAAAGGACGGCCTTGTTCATCTCTTGAAAAGAGACGGACTGAAATACGGCATTAATGTAAAGATTGAAGATAACAAAATATCCATGACCATTCACTGCATCGTTGCCTATGGCGTAAGTATTCTTGCCGTGACCGATAATCTGATCGAAAGTGTTCAGTATAAGGTTCAGCAGTTTACAGGCATGGAAGTCGCAAAGATCGATGTTCTTGTCGAAGGTATTCGCGTCATTGACTAACGGATGGAGGAAGCAAACGTGGAAATTATAAAGCTTGATGCCCAGATGCTGCGCAAGATGTTTCTTGCCGGAGCGAAGAATCTGGAGGTAAAAAAGAACTGGATCAATGAACTGAATGTCTTTCCGGTTCCGGACGGTGACACAGGTACTAATATGACGCTGACGATCATGTCTGCGGCAAATGAAGTAAATGCTCTGAATGCTCCGTCCATGGATGAACTGTGCAAGGCAATTGCGTCCGGTTCTCTTCGCGGTGCGAGAGGAAATTCCGGAGTCATCCTCTCTCAGCTTCTGAGAGGATTTACAAAAGTGATTCGTGACTATGATGAAGTCGATGCGGCACTGCTCGCCGAAGCTGCGAAAAAGGCTGTTGAGACTGCCTACAAAGCCGTCATGAAGCCGAAGGAGGGCACGATCCTTACCGTGGCGCGCGCTCTGGCCGAGAAGGCTGTGGAAATCGCTCCGAATGCTTCGGATCTGTCAGTATTTTTTACTGAAGTACTTGCCGCAGGCAGCGAGGCACTTGCCAATACGCCCGAGCTTCTTCCGGTTCTGAAGGAAGCGGGTGTTGTCGATTCCGGCGGTACCGGACTTATGGCCGTCATTGAGGGCGGAATCGATGCATTCAACGGCAAGGAGATCGATCTTACCTTTGAAGCACCGGAAAAAGTTGTCATTCAGCCGGTTCGTAAGGAAATCAGCACAGATGATATTAAGTTCGGCTACTGCACGGAATTTATTGTGATGCTGGAGAAGGAATTTACGGATGAGGATGAGGATGAATTCAAGAAGTTCCTGACCTCGATCGGTGACAGCATTGTCTGCGTGGCAATGGATGATATCGTGAAGGTTCACGTTCACACGAATCATCCGGGTCAGGCCTTTGAAAAAGGTCTCACCTACGGTCAGCTCACAAAAATGAAGGTTGATAATATGCGCGAGGAGCATAAAGAGACACTTTTTACGCGCGCAGAAAAAGAAAAAGCTGAACAGGAAGATTCCCGTGAGACACCCCGCAAGAAGTTCGGTTTCATCTCTGTCACGATCGGAGACGGCATGACCGAAATTTTCAAGGGACTCGGTGTGGATTATCTGATCGAAGGCGGTCAGACCATGAATCCGAGTACGGATGACATGCTCAAGGCAATTGAAGCCGTACATGCGGAAAATGTGTTTATTCTGCCGAATAATAAGAATGTCATTCTCGCGGCATCCCAGGCAAAGGAACTTGTGGAAGACTGCAACGTCCTTGTTGTTCCGACAAAGACAGTTCCGCAGGGAATTACCGCAGTCGTGAATTTTATTGATACAAGATCTCCGGAAGAGAATCTTGAAGTGATGACAGAGGAGATTCAGAACGTCAAGACCGGTGAGGTGACTTACGCGGTTCGTGATACCAAGATCGACGGTGTGGATATTCATTCCGGTGACATCATGGGAATCGGCGATTCTGGAATTCTGGCTGTCGGCTCTGATGTGCGTGCGGTCACAATGGAAATGCTTGAGAAGCTTGTGGACGATGATTCCGAGCTGATCAGCGTGTATGCGGGACAGGATTTTACCAAGGAAGAGGCAGAGGCTCTCGGAGAAGAGATCGAAGATGCTTTCCCTGATGTGGATATAGAATCCAATTACGGCGGACAGCCGATCTATTACTGCATTGTATCAGTCGAATAAGATTTTTCGCGGGAGCTGTACGATTTGTACAGCTCCCTCTTATGTGAAAGCGAAGGCGTCTGCCGGGGCCGTTACTTTTCACGGACAGAAAGGATCTCTATGAAATTAACGGACATCAAAGGAATCGGACCCAAGACAGAAGCTCTTTTTCAAAAACTCGGAGTTTCGACGCAGGAATCCCTGATCCGCTATTATCCGATCGGGTATGATTCTTATGAGGCTCCCGTTACTGTATCGGAGGCAGCTCCGGGAGGACGGTTTGCCGTCTGCGGGACTGTGGGTAAGAGCATTGCCCTCAGGCGGGGGAAGAAGTTCACAGTCGTCACCGCGAACGTTTCGGATCATTCAGGCATGATGCAGCTCATCTGGTTTAATGCTCCGTTTATGCGCTCTGTCCTGAAGCCCGGTTCCCGTATGGTTTTTCGCGGAGCTGTCACGGCAAAGGGTGAAAAGAAATATATGGAGCATCCTGAGGTGATGACGGAGGATGCCTATCTTGAAAAAATGAATACACTTGTTCCTAAGTACGGTCTGACAAAGGGGCTCAGCAATGCAGCTGTCAGCAAAGCCGTAAAGGAGATCCTGAATGCGAAAGCCCTCGGAAAAGAAATTCTTCCGGATGGGCTGCTCGACTCCTGCGGGCTGATGTGCGAGACGGAGGCACTGCGGTGTATTCATTTCCCGAAAAACAAGGAGGAACTTACCTCAGCGCGGAACAGACTTATCTTTGATGAGTTCCTTCTGTTTATTCTTGCCATGAAAAAACTAAAGGAGCGCGGATCGGAAACGGTTACGCCCTATCGCATGCAGACTTCATGGACGATTGAGGAGGTTCTGAGTCGTCTGCCTTATCGCCTGACCGGAGATCAGCTTGCCGCATGGAAGGATGTTGAGAGAGATCTCTGCGGCGAGAAACCGATGTCAAGACTCATTCAGGGTGATGTCGGGTCGGGAAAGACGATCCTCGCTTTTCTGGCACTGATCATGACGGCTGATAATCATATGCAGGGGGCGCTTATGGCACCAACAGAGGTGCTGGCAAGACAGCACTATCAGAAACTGCTTGATTTAAAGGAATCACTGGGGCTTACACAGATTCATCCCGTCCTGCTTACAGGTTCTTTGCGTGCAAAGGAACGCAGAGAGGCTCTTTCCGCTATAGAGAACGGATATGCCAATGCCGTGATCGGAACCCATGCCCTGATTCAGAAGACTGTCAATTATAAAAAGCTCGGACTGATCATTACAGATGAGCAGCACAGATTCGGTGTTCATCAGAGAGATGCACTGGTGGACAGCACCTGTCCGCCGCATACGATGGTCATGAGTGCGACGCCGATTCCGAGAACACTCGGTATTATTTATTACGGGGATCTGGATATCTCGGTAATCCGACAGATGCCCGCCAGAAGGCTTCCGATCAAAAGCGCACTTGTCGATGAGAGCTACAGGAAAACAGCGGAGACGTTCATCAGGAAGCAGGTAGAAGAAGGACGGCAGGCATATGTCATTTGTCCTCTGATCGAGCCGTCAGAGGAAATGGAAGCAAAAAGTGCCATAGAGGAGGCAGAGCTCTTTCGAAAACTCTTTCCGGATCACACAGTCGGTCTCCTTCACGGGCGAATGACTCCGTCGGAAAAGGACGATGTCATGGAACGGTTTTTGCAGGGTGACATTCAGATCCTTGTATCGACGACCGTGGTAGAGGTAGGGGTTGATGTGCCGAATGCCACTGTGATCCTTATAGAGAATGCAGAACGTTTCGGTCTTGCCGCGCTTCACCAGCTGAGGGGGCGTGTCGGACGCGGGGTACATCAGTCTTACTGCATTTTTATGGCAGGACAAAAATCAGAGGCGATCATGGATCGTCTTGAGATCCTCTCAAAATCCTCCAGCGGATTTGAAATTGCCGAGAAGGATCTTTCAATGAGAGGACCCGGCGACCTGCTGGGTATTCGTCAAAGCGGAGATATGCTTTTCAGGATAGCGGATATTACGAGAGACGGAGAGGTCTTGAAGCTTGCCGGCAGGGCAGCGGAGGGAATTATGCGCGAGGATCCTTCTCTTACAAGTGAACGATACCGACTGCTTGGAGATGAGATACGTACAGCCATCGAAAATCGTGATCAGAATCTGACACTGTAACGGAAATTCATATCAGTAAATTATTTGATTAAAAACTTTGTGAATTTGCATAAAATGATTGCCAATAATTCATCGTTTTGCTATAATATTCACAAAATACGGAGGTGGACCGATGAATATTGGAATGATTGCGCATAACAGCAAAAAAACACTGATTGAGGATTTCTGCATTGCATATAAAGGGATTCTTTCCAAACACGACATCTATGCAACAGGCACCACCGGCAGAAGAATAGAGGATGTGACCTCTCTCCGTGTTCACAAATTCCTTCCGGGAACGATCGGCGGAGACAAGCAGTTCGCAGAGATGATCCAGCGCGGTGCTATGGACATGGTGATCTTTTTTTATAATCCTTCTATGATCGACTCTAAGGAGCCGGATATGAAGAAAATCGTAACTGTTTGCGATCAGAACACAATTCCGATCGCAACGAATATTGCAACCGCAGAGCTCCTGATCCTGGGCCTAGGAAGAGGAGACCTTGACTGGAGACTCGATATGAACAGAGAAGAAGTATGAGAGTAATCGCAGGAACAGCCCGTTCTATGCCGCTTCGCACGGTAAAAGGAATGGATGTGCGTCCGACAACGGACAGAACAAAAGAGACACTGTTTAATATTTTACAGCCCTGGATTCCGGGCAGCCGCTTTCTTGATCTTTTTGCGGGAAGCGGATCGATCGGCATTGAGGCATTGAGCCGCGGAGCCGAGTGTGCGGTTTTTGTGGAAAAGGCAAGAGCAAGCCAGGATCTGATTCTCGAAAATCTTGAATTCACGAAACTGATCGGCGGAGCAAAGCTCGAAAAAGGCGATGCCGTATCCGTTCTCCGGAAACTGGAGGGAGCGGATCCGTTTGATGTGATTTTTATGGATCCTCCTTTTGATCACGGTCTGGAAAAAGATGTGCTCGAATACCTGAGCACCAGTTCTCTACCGGCAGAGGATGGAATTATCGTAGTGGAGGCCTCTCCGAAGACGGATTTTTCTTATTTGCCTGAAATGGGATATTCTGTTGTAAAAGAACGGGTTTACGGACGAAGTCAGCATATTTTTCTTCGAAAAAATTGAAATGTTTTGACAATTTTACTTGACGCATGATCGTATGTATGTTAACACGAGATACGGTGCATTGCATCAAATCAATATAGAGGGAAGAAAAAAGTTATGCATAAGGCTGTATACCCCGGCACATTCGATCCGGTCACATACGGACATCTCGATATTATCGCAAGAGCCGCTAAGCAGTTTGATGAAGTAGTGGTTGGTGTGCTTTGTAATTCACAAAAAACTCCGTTGTTTTCTGCAGAGGAACGTGTTAATATACTTAAGGAAGTTACGAAAGATATCGGTAATGTCACTGTGCTTATGTTCGACGGACTGTCTGTTGATTTCGTCAAAAAATGTCATGCTTCGGTGATCATACGCGGTCTTCGTGCGAATACAGATTTTGAATATGAGCTGCAGATGGCTCAGACAAATCGTGTGCTTGCACCGGATATAGACACTATGTTTTTTGTGACGAGTTTAAAGTATTCGTTTTTAAGCTCGACGACCGCAAAGGAAGTGGCATCGTATGGGGAGAATCTTTCGAAATTCGTTCCTCCGTATGTGGCCGAACTTCTGAGGGATCGGTTCTTGGCTAAGAGAGAGGATACATAATTATATATAAGGGGGTTTTTTCATGGCCAGCAGGATCGAACAGATCATTGAAGAAATCGAGGAGTACATTGACAGCTGTAAATTTCAGCCGCTGTCTACCACTAAAATCGTTGTAAACAAGGAAGAGCTTGAGGAGCTTTTAAGAGAGCTTCGTCTCAAGACTCCGGATGAAATAAAGAGATATCAGAAGATCATTTCCAATAAGGATGCGATCCTTGCAGATGCACAGTCCAAGGCCGACAGTATCGTTGCGGCTGCTGAGGCTCGTGCAAAGGAAATGGTCAGCCAGCATGAGATCACTCAGCAGGCTTACGCTCAGGCTAATGATACGATCAATAAGTCCAATAAGCAGGCACAGAGCATTCTTGACTCTGCCACTCAGGATGCAAACAATATTCGTCTTTCCGCAATTACTTATACGGATGACATGCTTGCAAGCCTTGGAAATCTGCTTGGAACGACGATCGATGATGCCGGCTCCAAGTACAATACACTGATTACATCTCTTCAGAATGCGTTCCAGACAGTGAAGCAGAACCGTCAGGAGCTCGCACCGCAGACACAGCAGGCTGTTTCTTCCAGACGTGTGGAAGAGAATTATAATGATGACAGATTCGATCTTGAGGATGATGATCTTGAAGATATCGACGAGATCGATGAGGATTATGACGATTACGAAGATGAGGATCGTTGATCATTCCGAACATATTAATATGAAAAAAGGAGGGGATGTTCTGCGGAGCATTCCCTCTTGTTTCATTTTCGAAAAAGAAACCGATAACCTGTAAAAGAAAAAGGAGAACGTATATGGGCAGACTTGAACAGCTGAAACCGCAGGATGTATTCCGCTATTTTGAAGAAATTTCCGCGATCCCGAGAGGGTCCGGAAATACTGCAGCGATCCGCGATTATCTGGTGGAATTTGCAGGAGACAGAGATTTAAAATGTGAAGCAGATGAAGCTGGCAATGTGATCATTTACGGACCGGCAAGCAGCGGCTATCAAAATTCCGATCCGGTTATTCTCCAGGGTCATATCGATATGGTCTGTGCAAAGAAGACAGATCATGCACATGATTTTCTGACAGAGCCGCTTGAGCTTGACTGCGATGACGAGTATGTTTTCGCAAAAGGTACTTCTCTCGGCGGTGATGACGGAATCGCTGTTGCCTATATGCTTGCTCTGCTTGATACTGACGAGATCCCTCATCCGGCTCTTGAATGTGTTTTCACTGCGGATGAAGAAGTCGGACTGATCGGTGCGGCTGCACTCGATACAAAAAAACTGAAGGGCAGAAGATTGATCAACCTGGATTCCGAGGATGAAGGAATTCTCACCTGCGGCTGTGCGGGAGGTATTCGTGTGGACGTGATCCTTCCGATCACCCGTATCACACAGAAGGGTCTTCCCGTAAGAGTAACGGTCGGCGGGCTTCAGGGCGGACATTCCGGAATGGAGATCGACAAAAACCGCGTCAATGCCGATAAGCTCCTCGGACGTTATCTCTATGAGCTGAACAGAGCGGGTGCATTTTCTCTCTCAACGATCTCCGGCGGTGACAAGGATAATGCCATCCCTGCTTCCTCAAAGGCAGAGATCGTGATCGATGAGGATGATTTTACCAGTCTTGAGGCCTTTACAAAGAAATTTTCCGATAAGGTTAAAAATGAAAACCGCGGAGGCGACGAACAGGTTGAGGTACGTGTTGAAAGACTGAATGTAAGAAAAGTTTCTGTTCTTGACCTGGACAGTCAGGACCGCATCATTACATTCCTGATGCATGCTCCGACAGGCGTCAGAAAAATGTCTTCTTTAACTCCGGGACTGGTACAGACTTCCTCTAATCTCGGCATCATTAAAGCAGGAGAAAAGGAGTTTGCCGCAGTTCTCTCCGTCAGAAGTTCCGTTATGACAGAGAGAGAGTATCTTGTTGAGGAAATTCAGTCTGTTTCCGAATATCTCGGAGGAGCGATCGGCGTACGTGATCCCTATCCGGCATGGGAGTACAGAGAAAATTCTCCTCTCCGTGAGACGATGGTCAACTCCTATCGTGAGTTTTATGGTACTGAGCCCGTGGTAAATGTAATTCATGCCGGACTTGAGTGCGGTGTATTCCATGATAAGATCCGCGGACTTGATGCAGTCTCTATCGGTCCGGATATCCTGAATGTACATACCGCAAACGAGAAGCTTTCTATTGCTTCCACTGAGCGTACATGGGAATATCTGAAAAAGGTTCTCGCAGATCTTAAGTGATCCGGGTTTGATTCGATAGAAAAATATTATGGTCGGCAAATTCAGCTGACGAATGAATCATGCAGAATATTACCATAAGAGAGAATGAGGCGGGGCAGCGCTTTGACAAGTTTCTTAAGAAATATTTAAGCGAAGCATCCCCCTCATTTCTTTATAAAATGCTGAGAAAGAAGAATATCACGCTGAACGGAAAAAGAGCAGACGGGCGTGAGATCCTGCAGATAGATGATGAGGTTAAGCTCTTTTTTTCCGATGAGACTTTTCAGAAGTTTCGAGGTTCAAAAGACCTGTCTTTGCGTGAGCAGAAGAGCGGCGGCCCGCTTTTAAATTCAGAAACGGCACAATTACTTTCTCCGGTATACGAGGATCATCATATTCTGATTTTTAACAAACCGGCCGGAATGCTGTCCCAGAAGGCTGCAAGAAATGACATTTCTCTTGCCGAAATACTTGTGAGGTATCTGCAGAAGAATGGAGAGCTTACGGAGGAGAGCGGGCGTGCATTCAGACCTTCTCCGGTAAATCGGCTGGATCTTAATACTTCCGGTCTCGTACTCTGCGGTAAAACACTGGCGGGACTTCAGTATTTATCCGAGCTTTTGAAAGTGAGAGATACTCAAAAGTATTATTATGCCATTGTACGGGGAGACTTTCGACCGGAAGGTATTCACAGTGCCTATCTGCGCAAAGATGCAAAAAGAAATCTCGTGCAGGTAACGTCGCAGGAAATTCCGGGCAGCCGCAGGATCACGACCGGATTTCGAAAGATCGACGGCAATGATCGCTGCTCTCTGGTAGAGGCAGAGCTGATAACAGGAAGAACACACCAGATTCGTGCACACCTTTCTTATCTCGGATATCCGATACTTGGGGATCCCAAATATGGAGACAGACGGGTAAACAGAATGTTTATGAAGGAAACCGGCGTCTCCAGACAGATGCTTCATGCCCGGAAGATCATTTTTCCCGAACAGGTGCGGTCTGGATTTGAAACACTGAAGGGGAGAACCGTGAGCGGTGCACTTCCGCAGGATTTTTGCGATGTTCTTAATAAACTGAAGCTTTTAAATCCCGGAGAAGAAGGGATTTGAAGAAGAACAGCCGGAAGGATCCTGGTTAAAGGCGTGCCCGAGGACAGACAATTAATAAAATAAGAGCAGGTATATGAAAGAAAGAATAAACAGCAAAGAAACAGATATCACAGATTCTGTTTCCGGGGACACAGCCGCTGCGGAGAGGAAGGAGAAATCCATGACCCGTGAAATTCTCGAATATGTGGGAATGATCGGTGCCGTTGTGGTAATCGCCTTTCTACTTGAGACCTTTATCGTTATCAACGCAAGAATTCCATCTGCTTCCATGGAAAATACGATCATGACATCCGATCGGATCTTTGGTAATCGTCTGGCTTATATAAACGATGATCCTAAAAGATATGATATCGTGATTTTTAAATATCCGGACGATGAATCTCAGCTTTTTATCAAGCGCGTCATCGGTCTTCCGGGAGAAACGGTAGAGATCATTGACGGGAAGGTTTATATCAATAATTCCGCCGAGCCGCTGGATGACAGCTTTTGTCCGGAGACACCGGAGGGTGATTTCGGACCTTATGTTGTCCCTGAAGGCAGCTATTTTATGCTGGGAGATAATCGGAATCACAGCCGTGATTCCCGTTATTGGGACAATACCTTTGTATCCAAGGACGCTATTTTAGGCAAGACAATATTTCGTTACTGGCCGATCACGGAAATCGGTACGATCAGCTGATGGCAGCCTGGAGAACAAGGGGCCTGCGCGGATCGGTCCTGGAGGATGTGATCAATCAGACAATTGAACATTATCGCTCCGCGGGACTTGCCCTGATTCAAAAAATCCCGACGCCGATCACGCCGATCAATATCGATCAGGCAACACGTCATATCACCCTTGCCTATTTTGAACAAAGAAGTACCGTCGACTATATGGGGATCGTACAGGGGATTCCGGTGTGCTTTGACGCTAAGGAATGTGCTGTGGATACATTTCCCCTGCATAATATTCATGCTCATCAGACAGAGTTCATGACAGAGTTTGAAAAACAGGGCGGTGTCTCCTTTTTACTGCTGTGTTTTACACACAGACAGGAGTATTATTACATGCCATACGTCGAGCTGATGGAATTCTGGAACAGAATGAAATTAGGCGGCAGGAAAAGCTTTAAAATTTCCGAACTGGATCCTGCATATTTTCTGGATACGGAGAGAGGATTTTATCTTCCGATCCTGGAGGGACTGCAGAGAGATCTGAATGCACGGGAGGAAAGAGAGGAACAGAAATGAAGAATCTGATGATCCATACACCGGAGGGAATTCGGGATATTTACGGTGGTGAGGCTGCCAGAAAGCATGCCCTGATGTCCGCCCTTTACAATATCTTCATGAGCTACGGTTATGAGGAGATAGAGACACCGATCATTGAGTATTTTGATGTATTCAGCAATGAAGTGGGTACGACTCCGTCTAATGAGCTGTACAAGTTCTTTGACAGAACAGGAAATACTCTGGTTCTTCGTCCGGATTTCACTCCATCTGTAGCACGTGCTGTTTCTATGCATTTTCAGAAAGATAGGATGCCCTACAGACTTTGCTATGAGGGCAAGACTTTTGTGAATTCGGCTGAATATCAGGGTCACCTGAAAGAGTCTACTCAGATGGGAGTGGAGCTGATCGGAAAAAGCGGGGCGGAAGCAGATGCGGAAGTACTTGCCCTGACCTGCGATCTTCTGAAGGCTGCCGGTCTGTCGGATTTTCAGGTGAGCGTCGGACAGGTGGATTTCTTCAAGGCACTTGCAGATGACTCGGGTCTCACAAATGAGGAGACAGAAGAGATCCGTCAGCTTATCTCTAACAAGAATTTCTTCGGTGTAGAGGAGCTGCTTAAGGACCGCAAAATGTATACCGAGATCAAGGAAGGCATGACCCGTCTCCCGCAGCTGTTCGGAGGCAGAGACGTGCTGGACGAGGCGGAGAAATATGCAATTAATGACAGAGCTGCCGCCGCACTCGGAAATCTCAGGGAGATCGACAGGATTCTTCAGGAGAAGGGTTACGGCAGATATATTTCCTATGACTTCGGTTCCCTGAGTAAATATCATTATTACACAGGTATTATTTTCTCTGCGTTTACCTACGGAACCGGAGAGGCGGTTGCAAAGGGCGGTCGATATGATACCCTTCTGACACATTTCGGAACGGATGCCCCGGCTGTCGGCGTGGGCCTCTATGTTGACACACTGATGAACGCAATTTCCAGACAGAGGGTGGATTAATCAATGAGAACAATTACGATTGCCCTGACAAAGGGGCGTCTTGCAAAAAAGACATTACAGCTGTTTGATCAGATCGGGATTCGCGCGGAAGGTTCTACGGATGACTCTACACGAAAGCTGATCTTTGAAAATGAAGATCTCGCGGTACGTTTCTTCATGGCAAAGGGACCGGATGTTCCGACCTATGTTGCCTATGGAGCTGCAGATATGGGCATCGTCGGCAGAGACACGATCCTTGAGGAAAACAGACATCTCTATGAAGTGCTGGATCTCGGATACGGCAAGTGCCGTATGTGCATCTGCGGTCCCGAGAGTGCCAGAAAATATCTTGATTCCGGTGAACAGATCCGCGTGGCAACCAAATATCCCCGGATCGCCAAGGATTACTTCCTTAACCGGAAGCATCAGACAGTTGAGATCGTGAAGCTGAACGGATCCATTGAGCTGGCACCTATTGTCGGTCTTTCCGAGGTGATCTGCGATATTGTTGAAACCGGTTCAACGCTGCGTGAGAACGGCCTTCAGGTTCTGGAAGAGGTATGCCCGATTTCGGCAAGAGTCGTTGTAAATCAGGTCAGTATGAAAATGGAAAACGAGCGTATTTCCGAAATCATTCGTCAGCTGAAGGAGGCCCTGGAAAATGAGAACAATTAAGCTTACCGAAGAAGCGTTTGACGGCATGGTGAAAAACATGCTGAAGCGCAGCACGGACAGCTATCCGCAGCAGGAGAAACAGGTTGCGGAAATTCTGGACACAATAAAAAATGAGGGAGATGCGGCCCTTTTTGATTATACAAAACGCTTCGACGGAGCGGAAATCAATGCGGATACGATTCGTGTTACTCCCAAGGAGGAGCGTGAGGCCTATGATGCCGTTGATCCTGAGATGATCGGCATCGTCAGACGCGCAATCAAGCGAATCCGTGCCTTTCATGAAAATCAAAAGGAAAAGAGCTGGTTCATGACTGAGGATAACGGCATGGTGCTCGGTCAGAGGATCACACCTCTTGCTGTTGCCGGCGTATATGTTCCCGGCGGAAAGGCTGTTTATCCGTCTACTGTTCTTATGAATATTGTGCCTGCTCAGGTTGCGGGGGTGCCGAGGATCATCATGTGCACGCCTCCCGGAAAAGACGGGAAGGTTGCGCCTATGACTCTTGTCGCGGCAAAGGAAGCCGGTGCAGATGAGATCTACAAGGTCGGCGGCGCACAGGCGATCGCAGCAATGGCTTATGGAACGGAGAGTGTTCCCAAAGTAGATAAGATCACAGGTCCCGGAAATATCTATGTCGCGCTTGCTAAGAGAGCTGTTTACGGGCATGTGTCTATTGACTCCGTTGCGGGACCCTCTGAGATCACGGTCCTTGCGGATGAGACTGCCAATGCTCACTATGTGGCAGCCGATCTGCTGTCTCAGGCAGAGCATGATCAGCTTGCCTCTGCAATTCTCGTGACAACAAGCAGTAAGCTCGCTGAGGATGTGAGCCGTGAAGTGGATGCCTATCTTCAGAAGCTTTCAAGAAGGGAGATCATGGAGGCTTCTCTTGAGAATTTTGGCTATATTCTGGTTACCGATACTATGGAGGATGCGGTTCGTGCAGTGAATGAAATTGCACCGGAGCATCTTGAGATCGAGACAAGGGATCCCTTCCTCATGATGACTAAGATCAAAAATGCCGGTGCGATCTTTATCGGACCGTATTCATCAGAACCTCTCGGAGATTATTTTGCGGGACCGAATCATGTACTGCCCACAAACGGTACCGCGAAATTCTTTTCTGCGCTTTCCGTCGATGATTTTGTAAAAAAATCAAGTATTATTTACGCCTCACGTGAAGCGCTTGATCCGCTGCATAAAGATATTATTGCATTTGCGGAGTCAGAACAGCTGACTGCCCACGCCAATTCCGTGCGCGTCAGATTTGAAGACGAAAACTGATCATTAAGTCCGGAAGCGGGCGCTCATTCATAGGAATCGAGTGGAGGGACAATTCCCTCCACTCGATTGTTTACCACATAACATACGCTTCCGACTTGAAAATTTCATCTGCGTAGAATACGGATGTATCATTGCCTGCAGAAAATTTTCGGAAAGGAGATTTCATGAATTCCAAAATTGCCTGGAGTGATTTTAAGCTGAACAGTGACGGATTGATTCCTGTTATTGCACAGGATTATCAGACCGGAGACGTGCTGATGCTCGCCTATATGAACGAGGAAAGCTTTCAGAGGACGCTGGAGACCGGAAAGATGTGTTACTGGTCAAGAAGCAGACAGGAGCTCTGGACCAAGGGTGAGACCTCCGGTCATCTGCAATATGTAAAATCACTGGATATCGACTGCGATAACGATACGATTCTGGCAAAGGTTTACCAGATCGGGGCTGCCTGTCATACAGGCAATCGCAGCTGCTTCTTCACGCGGCTCTGCGAAACAGAACTTCCCGGGGAACTCGCTGAGCGGTCTCACTGAATGAGAGGAGTACAACTTGAAAAAACAGGCTCTATCTGATGAAATCCTGCTCTCTGTAGAAAAGCCGGCACGCTATGTCGGAAATGAAAAAAACGCTGTCTTAAAGGACAAGAACAGCGTGGATATTCGTTTTGCCATGTGTTTTCCGGATGTCTATGAGATCGGCATGTCCCATCTCGGCATCCAGATCATATATGAGCAGATGAACAGAAGAAATGATACCTGGTGTGAACGTGTGTATTCTCCATGGCCGGATCTTATGAAGGTGATGAAGGATCGGAAGATCCCGCTTTTTGCCCTCGAGTCACAGGATCCCGTAAAGGATTTCGATATACTGGGCATTACGCTTCAGTTCGAGCTCTGTTACACGAACGTTCTTCAGGTATTGGATCTCTCCGGCATCCCGATCAGTGCCGCAGAGAGAACCGAAGCGGATCCGATCGTGATCGGCGGAGGTCCGTGTACCTATAATCCCGAACCGATTGCGGAATTTTTTGACATTTTTGCGATCGGAGAATCAGAAGCTGAGCTGGATGCACTGCTCGATCTTTAC
The DNA here is from genome assembly GCA_030527595.1 of Lachnospiraceae bacterium. GTDB lineage: Bacteria > Bacillota > Clostridia > Lachnospirales > Lachnospiraceae > Chordicoccus. The sequence continues at coordinate 59,768 of JAUNAN010000001.1, forward strand.
AAGACCTGCAAGGAAAAGCATGTTCCGAGAAAAGAGTTTCTGAAGCAGGCGGCTTCTCTTCCGGGTATGTATGTTCCTATGTTTTACGAAGTCACTTATCACGAGGACGGAACACTTGCCTCCTTTGCTCCGGCGGAAGAGGGAATCCCGAAAACGGTTCAGCGTCAGATCTGCAGCGATTTCACCGGTTCACCCTATCCGACAGCCCCGATCGTACCTTACATTCGGGCTACACAGGATCGCGTGACACTGGAAATCATGCGCGGCTGTATTCGCGGCTGCCGATTCTGTCAGGCCGGCATGGTGTATCGTCCGCTTCGTGAAAAAAAACTGGACACACTGAAGGAATACGCAGACTGCATGATCGCGGCTACAGGATGGGAGGAACTTTCTCTCAGCTCCTTAAGCTCCAGCGACTACAGTAAGCTGCCGGAGCTTCTGGATTATCTGATTAAAAATTTCCATGAAAATCATGTGAATGTGTCGCTGCCGTCTCTTCGAATTGATAATTTTTCTCTTGATGTCATGAATAAGGTGCAGGACATCAGAAAGAGCAGTCTGACCTTTGCACCGGAGGGCGGCACTCAGCGCATGCGTGATGTCATCAATAAGGGACTGACAGAGGAAGATATTTTAGGCGGTGCTGCCGAGGCATTTAAGGGCGGCTGGAATAAGGTAAAGCTTTATTTTATGCTGGGGCAGCCCACAGAGACCGAGGAGGACAGAAAGGGAATCGCACATCTGGCTCAGGCTATCTGCGATACTTATTATGAGCTTCCGAAGGAGGAACGGAACGGCAAGTGTGAAATCAACGTCAGCACATCATTTTTCGTACCGAAGCCGTTTACGCCCTTCCAGTGGGCGACGATGTCGAGAAAGGAAGATTATCTTTCTTACGCAAGGACCGTAAAATCAGAAATCAGGGAGATGAAAAATCAGAAAAGCATTCGCTATAACTGGCATGAGGCGGAAGGTACGGTGCTCGAAGGCGTCTTTGCCAGAGGAGACAGACGTGTCAGCTCCGCAATCCGCTATGCTTATGAGCACGGCGCAATTTTTGATGCCTGGGGCGATTTCTACAGACCTGAGATCTGGGCGGAGGCATTTCAGGAGACCGGTGTTGATCCGGAGTTCTATAATTTAAGAGCACGCAGCACGGATGAGCTTCTTCCATGGGATTTTATAGATATCGGTGTTACAAAGCAGTTTCTGATCAGAGAGTGGGAAAGAGCCCATGAGGCGAAAGTCACTCCGAACTGCCGTGAGGCATGCTCCGGCTGCGGTGCTGCAAAATACGGCTGCGGCATCTGTAAGGAGAAACGCGCATGAAATTAAGAATCAGATTTACCAAGACAGGTCTCATAAAGTTTGTCGGTCATCTGGACTTCATGAGAACCTTCCAGAAGATCGTGGCAAGGAGCGGGATCTCTCCGATCTACTCTGCGGGCTTTAACCCGCATATGGAAATGTCTTTTGCCTCCCCGCTCGGAGTCGGAGCGGAGAGTTTAGGGGACTATGTGGATCTGGAAGCCGGCTACCGGGTACCGGAGGGTGTCAGCATTGTTGAAAAGCAGAGACTGGATCTCATGGGATATGTAAATGAGGAATTTCCCGATGTCCCCTCTGAGCGTTTTCTTCTCGATACACTGAACGAAGCGAGTGTCGAGGGTGTTAAGTTTCTCGGTGTCCGCCGGATCACGGAGGACGGCAAAGCATCCCGTGCGATGGCAGTGGTGCGCAATGCCGCTTATGAGATCCGGCTTTCCGGGTTTTCGCCGGATAAACGGGAGCAGATCGAACAGGTTTGGCTGAGTCTTTCCGATGAAACGGAGATCAATATCCTGAAAAAGACGAAAAAGTCAGAGAAGCTTGTCAACATTCGTCCTCTGATCCACTCGGCAGGAATCGGAAGATCTTCTTACAGGACTGTTCTCACTCCTGATGAGGACGAGAATGACCTGATCTTGAATCTTGTATGCGCATCCGGAAGCACGGAAAATCTTAAGCCGGAAACACTGATGGATGTTTTTTTTGAAAAACTGAATTTTGCCGAAGAGCCGCACGCAGATATTCTCCGTATCGATCTTATGACGGAGGATCTTCGTTCGCTCGGTGAACTCGGAGTGAAATTATGAGCGAATTCATTGTTACCGAGACAACTGCCGGGGACAGGCTCGTTCTGGCAGCAGCTCTGTTCTCAGAAGGAAAAATGCAGGAGCTGCAGATTCAGGGGGATACAAGAAGATCTCTTGTGGGTTGCATCTATATGGGAGTCGTAGATCAGACTGCACCTCAGATCGGCGGTGCCTTTCTGCGCATTGAAAAGAGCTTCCGTGTATTTCTTCCGCTGAAGCACGATAAGATCAGAGCTTCGCGTCGTATTCTTTTCCAGATCACCAAGGATGCGGCGGGCCGCAAAGAGCCGGTCGCCACACAGAATCTGTCGCTGTCCGGTAAATATGCCGTTGTGAGCAGAAATCCCGGAAAACTATCTTTTTCCTCAAAGCTTGAGGAGGAGAGAAAGGAACTCCTGAAAAAGTGGCTTCTGGATGAAGAAATTGATCAGATCTCTCACAGAGTTCTGGTTCGTACGGCAGCGGCCTGGTGTGAAAAGGCAGATATCATAAAAGAGATACACCTGCTCTCGGAGGAGCTTGACAGGATCCTGTCAGAGGCTGAAAATGCCAGGACAGGGAAACTTCTCTATGAACCGGATCCCTTCTATATACAGATGCTGAAGAGCCTCGCTCCCGATAAAATGACCACGGATATTCCTGCTGTTCATGCGCGATTATCGGATTATGCTGACAAATACCATGAGGCGGCAGAAATCGTAAGCTACGAGAACAGAAAGCTGTCACTGGATGTCCTGTATAATCTGCCTCGCGAGCTGGAAAAAATACTGCAGAAGCAAGTCTGGCTCAAGAGCGGTGCCTTTCTGGTGATTGAACAGACTGAGGCATTTGTCAGTATTGATGTCAATACAGGCAAGCATACAAAAGGAAAAATTCCGGAAGAAACATACAGAAAAATCAATCTGGAAGCGGTATGGGAGATCGCAAGACAGCTGCGGCTGCGCAATCTCTCGGGTATGATACTTGTTGACTTTATTTCACTGAAAAGTGAGGATCATAAGAAGGAGCTCACTGCTGTTATGAAGAAAGCCGTGCGGACAGATCGCGTTCATACAGATGTCATTGATCTGACACCGCTCGGGATCATGGAAATCGTCCGGCAAAAAGCCGCGCGCCCTCTTTCCGAGGAGGTCTTCACCGGAATGAAGGTGAAGATGAATGAAGCGGAAAAAATATTGACAAATCAGGAAGAAATGAATTGACGCATCAGATATCCTGTGTTAAAGTTACATTTGGCCGCACGGTGAGGTTATAAGTCTGCGCATTTTTATCGCGGCACCGCAGACCGGCGAGTATTGTGGAAAAGGAGGAATGCTTGATGTACGCAGTTATTGCAACAGGCGGGAAGCAGTACAGAGTTTCTGAAGGCGATGTCATCCGTGTTGAAAAGCTCGGTGTTGAGGTCGGTGAGACAGTTACCTTTGATCAGGTTCTTGCTGTAAAGAATGATGCACTTAAGGTCGGTGATGATGTTAAGGGCGCTACTGTTGAGGCACAGGTTATCAGCAACGGCCGTGAGAAGAAGGTCATTGTTTATAAGTTCAAGGCTAAGACAGGCTATCACAAGAAGAACGGTCACAGACAGGCTTATACAGCTGTTAAGATCAATAAGATCAACGCTTAATTTCGAAACAATTATCCATGATTACGATTACGGTTTTTGAAAGACACGGTGAAGTTGCAGGATTTGACTGCAGCGGTCATGCGGAATATGATGATCCCGGAAAGGACATTGTCTGCGCATCCGTTTCGGTTTTAACAATTAATACTGTAAATTCACTTGAGATGATTACTCGTGATGATGTAGAAGCCTCTGAAGTTTCGGGTCATCTGATCTGTAACTTCCGATCTCAGCTTTCCGAGGGCGGCAGAGTTCTTGTAGACTCTATGCTGCTTGGCATCTCACAGATCCAAAAACAGTATCCATCGTATATCCGTATGAAACGCAGGGAGGTGTAAAAGCCATGCTGGAAATGAATCTTCAGCTCTTTGCTCATAAGAAGGGTGTCGGTTCCACAAAGAACGGCCGTGATTCTGAGGCTAAGAGATTAGGAGCTAAGAGAGCAGACGGTCAGTTTGTAAAGGCTGGTAACATTCTTTACAGACAGCGCGGAACTCACATCCATCCGGGTGCAAATGTAGGCCGCGGCGGCGACGATACTCTGTATGCTAAGGCAGACGGTATTGTTCGTTATGCACGTCTTGGCAAGTATCGCAAGCAGTGCTATATCGAGCTTGTTGATACAGCTGCAGCTGAATAAAGCTGATAATGAATTCAGAAGGGCTTCGAATCATTTTGATTTGAAGTCCTTTTCTGTTACGGAGGATACTATGTTTGCAGATAAAGCAAGAATCCACATTGTTTCCGGCAAGGGCGGAGACGGCTGCGTCAGCTTCCGCAGAGAAAAGTATGTGCCGGCGGGCGGTCCTGACGGCGGAGACGGAGGCAAGGGCGGAGACATTATTTTCGAAGTCGACAAGAGCATGAATACGCTCTTTATTTATAAACACAGATATATGTTCAAGGCAGGAAACGGAGAACCGGGCAGGGGCAGAAGATGTCACGGCAAGAACGGTGACGACCTGATCCTTAAGGTCCCTGAAGGAACGATCCTGAGAGAAGAACACTCCGGAAGAATCGTTGCGGATCTTTCCGGCGAAAATCAGAGACAGATCGTCCTGAAGGGCGGCCAGGGCGGAAGAGGCAATATGAACTTTGCCACAGCCACAAACCAGGCACCCCAGTACGGACAGCCGGGCAAACCGGCAATGGAGCTGGATCTGACGATGGAGCTGAAGCTTGTCGCGGATGTCGGACTTGTCGGCTTCCCGAATGCGGGGAAATCCACTTTCCTGAAAAAGGTGACAAATGCCGATCCGAAGATCGCAAATTATCCGTTTACAACGATCAATCCGAATCTCGGTGTCGTAAATCTGGATAACGGAAGAGGCTTCGTTCTTGCGGATATGCCAGGACTTATTGAGGGAGCGGCAGAGGGTGTCGGACTCGGTCATGAGTTTCTGCGTCATATCGAGCGCACGCGTATGCTGATCCACGTTGTGGATGCCGCACCTATTGACGGAATCACGGATCCGGTGCAGGAGATCTATTCCATCTGGAATGAACTGGAGGCATTTCATCCGGATATCATGAAAAAGCCTATCGTGATCGCCGCCAATAAAGTAGATGCAGCTGCAGGTCTTGACGAGGATTATGTATCCAAAATCCGCAGCGAATTTGAGCCGAAGGGTTATCCGGTCTTTGCGATTTCCGCAGTCAGCGGAGAGGGAGTCCGCGAACTCCTGTATGAGGTGATGAAACTTCTTGATACAGTTGCACCGGAGAAGGTATACTATGAGCAGGAGTTCTTCCCTGAGGAGGAGATCGATACCGAAGATCTTCCCTACACGGTAGTGAAGGAGACAGATCACTTCGGCAATCTGGTATACGTTGTGGAAGGACCCAAGATCGAAAAGATGCTCAGCTATACGAATCTCGATTCCGAAAAGGGCTTCCAGTTCTTCCAGAAGTTCCTGAAGACTTCCGGCATCGTGGATCGTCTGAAGGAGGAAGGTGCTGTGGACGGCGATACCGTTCGCATGTACGGTCATGCATTCGATTATTACGAAGGATAAACGGAGAACATAAACTATGACAAGCAAACAAAGAGCATATCTCAAAAGTCTGGCCATGAAAATGGACGCACTTTTCTTCCTGGGTAAGGCATCCCTTACTCCGGAAATTACAAATAGTGTGGAGGAGGCCCTCGCAGCCAGAGAGCTCATTAAAGTCGGTGTACAGAAGAACTGTGCAGACGATCCGAGGGAGCTTGCGGAAATACTTGCGGAGCGAACACATTCAGAGGTCGTCCAGGTGATCGGCAAGAAGATCGTTCTTTACAGAGAAGGAAAGGACGATAAGAAGAAGATTACGCTTCCGAAGGCAAAGAACAAATGAAAAAAATCGGCATAATGGGCGGAACTTTTGATCCGATCCATATCGGCCACCTGATTCTCGGCGAAAGTGCCTACGATCAGCTGGGACTGGATCGGGTCGTCTATATGCCTGCCGGGAATCCGCCGCATAAGAGAGAACGGGAGGGGCGCGCCACCAATGAAGAGCGCCTGGAATTTGTGCGCCGCGCTATTGACGGAAATCCGCATTTTGCTGTTTCTGACAGAGAGATGAAACAGGAAGGTCTGAGCTATACCTACCGGACTCTTGAGGGGCTGCGTGCGGAGAATCCCGATGAGATCTATTATTTTATCATAGGTGCGGATTCACTGTTTGACTTTGACGACTGGAAGGAACCGCAGCGTATAGCGGATAACTGTGTTCTGGCTGCCGCAACCCGCGATCACGCAACCCGTGAGGAACTGGATCTCAGAATTCGTGATCTGAACGATCGCTACGGCGCAAAAATCGAACTGTTGGACACAGATACGATCGATATTTCATCCCATCAGATCAGAAGCCGGATCGAAAAGGGGCGTTCCGTTCGCTATTTTGTCCCCGATCCGGTAATCGAATATATCAACGAGAGAGGCATTTACAGGTAATATGGCAGAAACGATTTACGATCTTGAAAAGTTCAGCAAACGTCTGGCGAAATATATCGATACGGATCGCTTTTATCATACACAGGGAGTCCGATACACGAGCGCGGCACTTGCCATGGCGCATGGCATAGACATCCATAAGGCGGAGACTGCAGGACTCCTGCATGACTGTGCAAAGTGTATGCCCGATTCAAAAAAGCTAAAGATCTGCGAGAAATATAAGCTGGATATCTCTGACGTCGAGAAAGAGTATCCGTTTCTGCTTCACGGAAAGGTCGGGGCAGTGATTGCGACGGAAAAGTACGGCGTGAAGGATGAAAATATTTTGGATGCCATCCGCAATCATACAACGGGACGGCCGGGGATGACACCGCTCGAGCAGGTCGTCTTTATTGCCGATTACATCGAGCCCAGAAGAAATAAATCAAAGAATCTGCCCGAAATCCGCAGAATGGCTTTCCGGGATCTCAACGAATGCTGTTATCTCATTTTGAAGGATACACTTCTGTATTTGAATACACGAAGCGGAAGAATTGATGGAACTACAGAGGAAGCCTTTTCATTTTATGAAGAGGT
>JAUNAN010000001.1:67138-70042 GCA_030527595.1 Lachnospiraceae bacterium
GAAGCGGAAGAATTGATGGAACTACAGAGGAAGCCTTTTCATTTTATGAAGAGGTTCACGAAGAAACGAGGGATTAATCATGACCAAAGAAGAAAGCAGAGCACTTACGGATATTGTTGTAAAGGCTTTAAACGAGAAACAGGCACAGGATGTTAAGGTCATTGAGATCAGCGAGATCTCCCCTCTCGGAGATTATTTCGTCATTGCCAACGGATCCAATGCCAATCAGATCCAGGCATTGGTTGAGAACGTCGAAGAAAAGGGCGAAAAGGCAGGCTTTCAGATCGATCACGTAGAGGGTCACAGAAATGCAAACTGGACACTGATCGATTTCAAGGGTGTTATCGTTCATGTCTTCGATGAAGAAGCGAGAGAACATTATGATCTGGAAAGACTGTGGAGAGACGGCAGCGATGTCTCCGCAGAATTTAAGGAGGAAGAGAATCATTGACAAGAAGAGTGTTCCTGATACCTCTCCTTATCTCACTCACCTTGACAATCGGCGGCTGCTCTCAGGAAATTCCCGCGGGGATCGCGGATACTGTTAACGAACTCCTTGTGAGCTCTGATGCAGGCAGCTTGGAATCTGAAGCCGATGATACAATCGATACAGTCGAAACAGTACCGTCGGAGGATATCTCCGGCGGTTTTTGGTATCGTCAATTGAGTGAAGAGCAGCAGTCTGTGTATACGGAGCTTTATACCGCAGCTGCGAACAGGGAAAATACAACAACAGTATCCGTCTCTTCAGACGATGATATTGCCTATTGTCTGACTGCAATGATGAATGATCATCCGGAGCTCTTCTGGCTGGACGGCAGTGCGTCTTATTCCGGTTTTCCCGGAAGTTCTGCGAGATCGGTCACCATGAATTTTAATGTTGATGTTTCTGAAATTGATGAAATTCAGGATCAGATCGATGCAGCCGTAAGCGACTATCTGTCTACTCTGTCCGCTGACCCCGATGAATATGAAATTGTGCGCAGGGCATATCGCTATATCATCGCAAATACGGATTATGACAGCTCTGCCCCTATGAATCAGAATATTCAAAGTGTGTTCCTGTACGGAAGATCTGTCTGTTCCGGATATGCAAAAGCCTTTATGTATCTGGTAAAGTCTGCCGGAATAGACGATGTGGGCTATATCACCGGAACCGCTGCCATAAACGAGTCAGCCCAACCGGAGGGCCATTCCTGGAATGTAGTGGCAATCAACGGCACGTATACGCTGGTGGATGTCACCTGGGGAGATCCGACCTATGCACAGGAGGAAGGGGTTGCATCAGCCGGAGCAGCTTATATCAGCTATGACTATCTGTGTCTGACAGAGGATGAGCTGAATCGCGACGGACATATCACGGACAGCGGCATCAGCCTGCCGGACTGCTCCTCTACAGAGTATGATTATTACCGGTATGTGGGGGCATATTTCGAGGATTTTGATTACGATGAGCTGTATTCCTATATGCTGAATCTGCTGCAGAGCGGAGATCGCAATATTCTGATGAAATTTTCAGACTCGGACAGCTTTGAGGCAGCGAGAAGAAATCTGTTTGAAGCGGAGGATTCTCTGATGTCGGACATGCTGCAGGAATATATGTCCTACGCAGATCTGGCAAACATTCATTATGAGTATACGATGAATGACAGACTGTATATTATTAAGATTACGGTTTCGGGATAATCGGAATTTCGGATTTTCTCTGTGAGCGGATCTCTGTTTTCGACAGAGTCGCTCACAGGCCGAAATCCTGCAGAGCGGGGGTGACGGATTGTTCGGAAGAAAACTAAATACAAAGACCAACCGGCTGACCGCTCTGTTCATTATCGTTTTTCTTGCCGGCATCATGCTCTACTTTATCAATTCTAATGAAAAGATCGGCAGCTGGGAATATCGCATCATCGGAACGGTGCAAAGTCTGCTGTATCTGATCCTCATTGCCGCCTGGTGCGGCCTCACCAGACATAGGCTGATTCAAAGGGGCCTTCGCAAATATATCAGTCTGACCTGTCTGTTTCTTATGCTCTGGATCGTTCTGCGCGGTCTCAAATATTATATCTTTGCTCCGGGAACGGACGCCGCACGGTACTGCTGGTATGCATATTATATTCCGCTGATGTTCTATCCGGCCTGTGTGCTGACCGCGGTTCTTCATATCGGAAAGCCGGATGACTGGAAACTGCCCCGGAATAAGGTACTTATTTTTCTGATTCCGGCAGTGATCGTGCTGATCGTCCTGACGAACGACCTTCATCAGCTGATTTTTTTCTTTCCTTCCGATTCGATAACGTGGTCGGATTTTGATTACAGACGCGGTATCCTATACGCACTTCCCTTTTCCTGGTACAGTGTCTGCGTTTTGCTGTCTTTATCTGTCATGATAAAGAGATACAGAATACCGCAAATACACAGAATCTCAACAAAAATACTACTTCTTCCCTCAGTTTTCGGCGTGATCTACGATCTGCAGTATGTGACGGAGCATGCCCTTTTTTTCAGTGATATCATCGTCGTATTATGCGCCCTGACAGTTCTGACATTCGAGAGCGCGATACGTGTGGGGTATATCCGGTCAAATTCTCACTACCTTGATACGTTTCGTCAATCCTCTGTCGCTGCCCGGATCTATGATAAGGACGGTCATCTGAAATACAGAAGCGGAAGCAGTGATTTCTATGAAACAGACCTTCCCGATCAGATTTTTGATCAGGGCAGTTACATCCGTGATGATATCCGATACAGATTTCAGAGGATTACAAACGGGTATGTGGTATGGCAGGAGAATATCAGTGAGCTGCTTCAAATACAAAAACAGCTGGAATCTGCCAATGAATATCTTCAGGATAAAAATTTGATCCTCAGAAGGCAGTATGAAACAAAAATTGAGCGGAGAAGACTGAA
>JAUNAN010000120.1 GCA_030527595.1 Lachnospiraceae bacterium
AAAAGGATCGGGAAAAGCCTTCATCACTTTTCCCGATCCTTCAAAACACTTCATTCAGAGTGAATTCTGCGTCTCTCTTCTATCGATTTCACATCACTTGAAGTAATTGACGCCGGAAGCGAAAATCTTCATATCCTGCTCACCGTAGATGTTAACGGCTACGCCGTCTCCGCGTCTCTCACTGTGGCACATCTTGCCCAGGCATCTGCCGTCCGGAGATGTAATACCCTCGACAGCCCTGTAAGAACCGTTGATATTGTATTCCTCATCCATGGAGACATTGCCTTCCGGATCACAGTACTGTGTTGCGATCTGACCGTTTGCAAAGAGTTCGTTCAGTCTCTCCTCACTTGCTACAAATCTTCCTTCGCCGTGGGAAGCCGGGTTTACGTATACGCCGCCGAGCTTCGCCTCCTGCAGCCACGGAGACTTGTTGGAGACGACCTTGAGGTACGCCTCACGGGAAATATGTCTGCCGATCGTGTTAAAGGTCAGAGTCGGTGCCTCTGCATCCTGTCCCGTAATCTTTCCGTTCGGTACAAGTCCCAGCTTGATGAGAGCCTGGAAGCCGTTGCAGATGCCCAGTGCCAGACCATCGCGCTCGTTCAGAAGCTTCTCGACAGCTTCCTTCATCTTTGCATTCTGGAATGCGGTAGCAAAGAACTTCGCGGATCCGTCCGGCTCATCACCTGCGGAAAATCCGCCCGGGAACATAATGATCTGAGCCTTGCCGATCTCCTTTACAAACTCCTTCACGGAATCACGGATATCTTCTGCTGTCTGGTTCTTGAAGACACAGATCTTTGTTGTGGCACCTGCCTCCTCAAAGACCTTTGCCGTATCATACTCGCAGTTCGTACCCGGGAATACCGGAATGAAGACATGCGGTTTTGCGAGCTTATGATCACAGATCACAATATCCTTGGCTGCATACAGCGGACTCTCGACCGGAGCTGTGTCCTCATTTGCCTTAGTACGGAAGGTTTTCTCCAGCGTACCTGTCCATGCGCCCAGAGCTTCTTCGAGAGAAATGGAAACACTGCCGTAAGAGAGTGTACCATCTCCTGTCACCTCGCCAATGACCGTATACTCGGAGGACAGCTCGCCCACCTTTCCGTCCTTTACTTCACAGATAATATCCGCATAGTACGGTGAGAAAAAGTCTACCGGGCTCAGGCTGTGTTCGATCCTGACACCAAGGCGGTTGCCGAACGCCATCTTTGCGACAGCCTCTGCAATACCGCAGCGTCCGACCGTGTAAGCGGAAACCACTCTGCCAGCCTGAATATCAGCGCGCAGTGTGTCATAGACGTCAAGCAGTCCCTTATAATCCGGAAGCTGATAGTCATCCTTCTTCGCACGGATCCAGACGAGCTTATTTCCGGGTGTCTTTAATTCCGGTGTGATCAGATCCTGCTGCTTTGCAACATCTACCGCGAAGGAAACAAGTGTCGGCGGAACATCGATATCTTCAAAGGTTCCGGACATAGAGTCCTTACCGCCGATAGACGGAAGTCCGAAGCCGATCTGGGCAGCGTAAGCACCGAGAAGTGCTGCAAACGGCTGGCTCCATCTCTCCGGATCCTTGCTCATGCGGCGGAAATATTCCTGGAATGTGAATCTGATCTTTCTGACATCGCCGCCTGCGGATGCGATCTTGGCAACAGAGGAGGCAACTGCCCATGCTGCGCCGTGATACGGGCTCCAGCTGGAAAGATTCGGATCAAAGCCGTAGCTCATGAGAGTAACCGTGTCTGTTTTTCCGTTTGCAACCGGCACCTTGGCAGCCATGACCTGTGTTTCGGTCAGCTGATACTTTCCGCCGTAGGGCATAAATACGGAACCTGCACCGATCGATCCGTCGAACATCTCGACAAGACCTCTCTGAGAGCAGACATTGAGATCGGCAAGTGTGCCGAGCCACTGTCTGCGAACAGCATCCACATGATCAACATCCGTAACTGCGAGATTCGGATTCATCTCGGAATCTGCGCGGTTCGGGATGTCTACAAAGACATCTGTCTCCTGATGCGCACCGTTTGTGTCAAGGAAGGCACGGGAGATATCGACGATCTTCTTTCCTCTCCAGTTCAGGACGAGTCTCGGCTCCTTTGTGACAACAGCCACCGGAGTCGCCTCAAGGTTCTCGGCATGTGCGTGAGCGAGGAAGGCATCTACATCTTTCGGGTCAACGACAACTGCCATTCTCTCCTGTGACTCGGAGATTGCGATCTCCGTTCCGTCAAGGCCGGCATACTTCTTCGGAACCTTGTCAAGATCCACTGTCAGACCGGCTGCAAGCTCGCCGATCGCAACGGAGACACCGCCGGCACCGAAGTCATTGCACTTCTTGATCAGATGTGATGCTTCCTCGTTGCGGAACAGTCTCTGCAGCTTTCTCTCTGTCGGTGCATTTCCCTTCTGTACCTCTGCACCGCACTGATTGGTGGACTCTGTATTATGCGCCTTGGAGGAGCCTGTTGCTCCGCCGATGCCGTCACGGCCGGTACGGCCGCCGAGCAGAATGATGATATCGCCCGGATCGGAATTTTCACGGATTACCGCGCGTCTCGGAGCGGCTGCGATGACCGCACCGATCTCCATACGCTTTGCGACATAATTCGGATGATAGATCTCTTTTACATAACCGGTTGCAAGACCGATCTGATTGCCGTAGGAGCTGTAGCCGTGTGCTGCTTCTCTGACAAGTCTCTTCTGCGGAAGCTTGCCCGGAAGTGTCTCACTCTGGGGAACAGTCGGATCCGAAGCGCCGGTTACGCGCATTGCCTGATAAACATAGGTACGTCCGGAAAGCGGATCTCTGATCGCGCCGCCCAGGCAGGTTGCAGCGCCGCCGAACGGTTCAATTTCCGTAGGATGATTGTGCGTCTCATTCTTGAAGTTGATCAGCCACTCCTCATCCTTGCCGTTGACATCGACCGGAACCACGATGGAGCAGGCATTAATTTCATCGGACTCCTCCTGATCATCGAGGAGGCCCTCAGCCTTCAGCTTCTTTGCACCGAGAAGTGCCATATCCATGAGGGAGACATACTTATCGCTTCTTCCCTTATACAGAACATCCCTGTCGGCAAGATACTGCTTAAAGGTATCTTCGATGGGCTTTCTCATATCACCCTCGCCGAAGGAGACATTTTTCAGCTCTGTCAGGAAGGTGGTATGGCGGCAGTGATCGGACCAGTAGGTATCGAGCACGCGGATCTCTGTCATAGACGGATCACGCTTCTCATCCTTTGCAAAATAGTTCTGGATGAACTTGAAATCCTCAAAGGTCATAGCCAGATTCAGTGATTCATACAGCTCCTTCAAAGGCTGTTCTTTCATTTTCCGGAAATCCTTGAAAATGATAACATCCTCCGGATCCGGATACTTGTCATTTAAGGTATCCGGCTTTGCGGAATCCGTCAGTCTGGAATCCACCGGATTCAGGCACATTCCCTGAATACGCTCCAGATCCTCGTCGCTGACGTCTCCCGTAATGACATAAGTCGTTGCGGTACGAACGGTAGGTGCTTCCTTCTCATTCAGGAAACGAATACACTGCTCGGCAGAATCTGCGCGCTGATCAAACTGACCGGGAAGATACTCAACGGAAAAAAGCTTTGCCCCCTCGATCTCCGGAAGCTCCTCGAAATAAATATCATCTACAGGCGGCTCCGAAAAAACAGTGCGTGCTGCCTTCTCGAACACCGCATCAGAGATGTTTTCCACGTCATAGCGAATGAAAATGCGAACATCCTCACAGCCTGCGATATTCAGGTAATGACGGATCTCATGACGAAGATCCTTTGCCTGAACAGCAAATGACGGTTTCTTTTCTACATAGATTCTTCTAACCATATGCTTTCCTTACCTCGTGTAAGTGTATGCCCAAAGCCGGCATTTTCAGTAACACAGCCGGAGCAGTAATGATCTGATCCGGCTCTATGTTTTCATTATATCGAAATTGTCTGTTCTTGCAAGAGAACGAGCGACAGTCCTTATTTTTGTATATCTGACTCTTTTTCAGCTTCATTCGAAGATTTGCTGCCGCACCCGCCCGCAGCGCATGCGGAAATTCCGCTCAAATTAAAAGACCATGCTCAGACCGATTCTCTTTTTTGCAAGGTCAATACTGATCACCTTGACCTCAACGATGTCTCCGACAGAAACTACCTCCAGCGGATGCTTCACAAATTTTTTAGCGGTCAGTTTCGAGATATGTACCAGTCCGTCCTCATGAACACCGATATCTACAAATGCGCCGAAATCAACGATATTCCGCACGGTTCCCTTCAGCACCATACCTTCCTTCAGATCTTCCATGGCAAGAACATCCTGCCGGAGGATCGGAGCCGGCGCATCCGCTCTCGGATCCCGCGATGCGGCATTGAGTTCCCGCACGATCTCCTGTACCGTTACTGCTCCAACCTGAAATTCCTTCTCCAGTTTTTCTGTATTTCCGAGACGGATCACCGGGTCTGATACATGCAGCTCTGCGGCCTCGACAGAGCAGGCTTTCAGGATCGCGTCCGCAAGCCCGTAGCTCTCCGGATGAACTGCCGTATTATCGAGCGGATTCTCTCCGTCACTGATCCGCAGGAATCCGGCACTCTGCTGAAAGGCCTTCGGTCCCAGCCCCTTAACCTTCAGAAGCTGTTTTCTGTTCCGAAATCTGCCGTTCTCCTCTCTCCACATAACAATATTCTTCGCCGTTGCTTTTGTAATTCCCGAAATGTATTCCAGCAGAACGGCAGATGCCGTGTTCAGATCCACGCCAACCTCATTGACGCAGCTTTCCACAACACCTCCCAGGGTCTCCTTCAGCTTTTTCTCATCTACATCATGCTGATACTGACCGACTCCGATAGACTTCGGATCTATCTTCACCAGCTCCGCAAGCGGATCCTGAGCGCGCCGCGCAATGGAGACCGCGCTTCTTTGTCCCACATCGAAGTTCGGAAATTCCTCTGTGGCGAGTGCACTTGCCGAATACACGGAGGCTCCTGCCTCGTTCGTGATCAGATAGCTGACCTGCTCCGGTATTTCCTTTAAGAGTTCGGAAATAAACTGTTCCGACTCCCGGGAGGCCGTTCCGTTTCCGCAGGAGATCAGTGTCACATGATATTTGGAAATAAAAGAACGCAGCACTTTCTTTGCCTGTTCGATCTTAGCCGGATTGGTCGGTGCCGTCGGAAAGATCACTGCAGTGTCCAGCACATTTCCGATCTCATCCACAACCGCAAGCTTGCAGCCGGT
>JAUNAN010000121.1 GCA_030527595.1 Lachnospiraceae bacterium
ATTTCGCTTTTCAATTTCTTCGCTTGTTTTGTTGCTTTTCGCAGCGTTGCAACAATAGTGCGCCGCCTGTACGTTCCCCCAATCAAGAGCAGCCTCTTCTTTCGACCTGTAACCATACTCTCTGTATCGTGAGATCGGTCTGATCTCATCTACCACAAAGGATAGCGGGTGTAGGTGATCGCTGGGCTCGTCATAATGTATCGGACCTAATCGTCCGTGGCATATCCCGCATTCACCCCCGGCGGCTTTTAGCCGTGCCCGTATCTTCCGCCGTTGTGTCCCGTTGGCGTATCGTGGGTTATTCACACCGCCCCGTCCTTTCTGTAACACAAAAGGCACCCGCTCTCACGGATGCCTTAAGGGGAGAATTGTTATGAAACAATATCTATATTACACTTTTCGTTATATTGATTATACAACATTTTAGGATACAGACGCAATAGTGCGCCATATTTTACTATTTGTTTTTATAATATGCCTCGTACATCTGGTCTATGCCGCGTCTGTACCACTGCTTTATCTTACCGTAATCATGCCCGGTTAGTTGTGACAGCTTGTATAAATTGACGCCGAACAGGTAGTACGCTGTCAGTAATGTCCGGTAATTACCGTTACTCACCTCGTCGATGCCCGCTGCCACCGTGCGCACATCCTCGCTGTTTTCTTCCGCTGCAATCTGCTCCTCTATCTCGCTTATCTCCGCCATTGTCTCAATCATCCGATCCGACGGGGAAGTCCGGACGCTCGCGCCGTCGTATGAGATTCCTTTGGCGAGTAGCCCGTTCTTCAGTTCGTCCCGCCTTTCGGTCAGTCTTACAATTATCTGTCGCTTTTCTTTTGCTCTCTCCAGGCAGGCGTCCATCTCTTCCCTTGTCATCTCTCGCTACTCCTTTACCTCGTACTTCTCGCACGGTTCCGTGTCGTATTTCCGGATGCATCTATACTTTTCCGGTTCTCTCGTACACTCAAACCATTCAGTTAATCCAGAATCTTCATAGTGCGTGCATGTCGTGCAATCTTTTGTTTTGTCGCCCATTGTTGCCTCCATTATTCCGCTGCCCTGCTTAGCAGCTTCTCGCACAATCCTTTATATACATTCCTCTCGGCTTCCGTGGCTGCGAGATCTATCCGAAGCTTTGTCATTTCTTCATTCTCTGAGCCGCTCTGAACTTGTGCCGGTACTTGCTTGACCACTTCCGCCGCTGCCTGTTTTGGTTCTTTTTCCATCTCGTCTTTACCCGGTTCTGCCTTTGTCTGCATCAGACAAAACCCGAGCGCATACGCAACTCTCCCTCTGACAGTCATCATCTCGGCGCTTGACAACTCACGCACGAAACTGCACAGCGTGTTATAAAAAGAATATCCGACCTTTCCACAGTCTGACCATTTCAGACTGTGGCTCCGAATCTCCACACTGTTCTCTTCCGGCTTGGTGTCTGTCAGCCGGAGTACTGCCGCGTAATTCTCGAAGCACTTTAGCAGCAGCACCTCATTTTCTCCGCCTCTTGCATTTTCTACCTTCCAGATCTCGCCCTCATATGCCTGCATCGTGTTCTTCCTTTCTATCTGTTTAATTGCGCCCGCTGCCGTCGGATCTCTGTAACCTTCTGCGTTTTTTGTGCTCACTTCACTCCTCAATTATAGCTCCTTTCTAACAAATACGTATTGACATAATACGTATTTCATTTTATGATTTATGCATAAGGAGGTAAACAAATGCCAAAGACACCCCGTGAAATGGAGAAGATAATCCTCAAGGATGGATGGTTATTAAAAAATGAAGTTGGTTCACACCGTCATTACATCCACCCAACCAAAAAAGGAAAAGTTACAATTCCGTTTCACTCAAAGGATCTCACCAAGAAAACCGAATCAAGCATTTACAAACAGGCGGGGCTGAAATAAGCCCCACACCATTTAATATAAACGCATCATACAGGAGGTAATTGCTATGTTATCTGTTTATCCCGCTTGCTTTTTCAAGGAAGAGAACGGATATTCTGTTGTTTTCCCTGATTTAAACTCTGCAACATCTGGTGAAACTATCGATGATGCTATGAACATGGCCATTGATCTTCTCGCAGGTCTTGTTTACAGTGCTAAGATTGACGGCGAAGAATTACCGCCGGCTTCTGCACTCCAGACAATTGATATCGGTTCTGTTGCAAAAGATCTTGATAGCAGTCCATATGATCGTGATCATTCATTCGTGAATCTCGTTTCCGTTGATGCGGAGGAATATGCGAAACTTCACTTCACCAAATCTGTGAAGAAAACGCTCTCTATTCCTTTATGGATGAATGATAAAGCCGTTGCAATGGGAATCAACTTTTCCCAAACACTCCAAGAAGCTTTACTTCAGAAATTTGTTTAACTCCTTCGGCTGTCAGCAATGGCAGCCTTTTTATTATCTTTGAAGCAGTTTATCATGCCCTGTCATTCATAACTTTCGCCCTCCGCAGCGCCTCATAAGCGCCTTCCCTTTCACCGTCGGCAAAAATATGCGCATCCGTTCGCTGAGGACTGATTTTCTGATATCTTTCCTCGCATTCATAATAGTATTTTTCAAGTACTTCTATGAACTTATCACCAGGTCTAACTGTTGGCTGTTCGTCAATCAGCTTTGACAATTCTTCCAAGTCGGCAACAGCT
This sequence comes from Lachnospiraceae bacterium, assembly GCA_030527595.1. Lineage (GTDB taxonomy): Bacteria > Bacillota > Clostridia > Lachnospirales > Lachnospiraceae > Chordicoccus. The sequence continues at coordinate 2,653 of JAUNAN010000121.1, forward strand.
TTTCTACACTCAGCTTGTACATCTTTGCTATCTCTTTCATCCGGTGCAGCCATGAGCTGTATGTCTGCAATTCTCATCTGCAGCTTGTCCGCATCAATCGGTCTGGTCATCTTCTTCTCCTCCGTTCTCGCTCAATACACTTAGGACCCGTTCCACTTCTTGCACTCTCTCATCTTCCGACAGGCTCACTAAGTAGTCTGTCGGGTTGTAGATGTGTGCTGTGCCCTTTCTAGTCATGATCCACACGCTTCAATCCCCCTTGTATGGTTCTGGGAGTGGCATCCATGCATTGACGATAAGCTTATAAGATTTATAGCTCTCGTAGTCATCGCCTGGGTAAAACGTCGCCCCCCCATCTTCATCTCGCTCGCATCTGCCGATATCCACCATGGTTGCGTTTGCAAAACTCACGAGCACGTAATTGCTCACACCGTCCTCATCAAAATCAGGTAATCTCTCTTCGATCGGTATCCACTTTGTCATCTTTACACCTCTGCATATAACCTATTCTTGTGTTTTAGTTCCGCTGCCGGCATCAGCATCCTCTGCTGTATCGGCTCAGTTGTATAGCTGTCGCATCTTAGTGTGAAATCATCATCGGCATGAATGGTATTCTTGCCCAGTAACGCCGCCCTGCAATATGTGCCGTTTAGGTTTCCCTGGTGCAGCTCCTGCAGCTGCGTGCAGCCTCTGCAGCTAAACTCATAATTCCACCGCGGCATTAGTTTCTCCCTGTGGATCCATAGCCACCTCTGTTCTTATTGCCCAGACTCTCGACCCCTACCAGCTCAATTTCCGGCTGGTGTTCAATAATTCTAAACTGGCAAATCCTGTCTCCCGCCTCAATCACCGTGTCTCGGATCGCGTAAGCATAAAAGCCCCACTCGTCACCGTCTCCGCAATATGACTCATCAATAACTCCGATGCTGTTGGCCAAGAGGATCCCGAACTGTTTCGCTGTGCTTGATCTCGGTGCTACGATTGCCTCGTATCCTTTCGGCAGCTGCATACATACACCTAAGTGAATGAGCTTTAGCTCTCCCTGTTTCAGTTCCACGTGTTCGCGGCTTCTGAGGTCAATCCAATCTCCCTGTTTAATTTTCTGGATCTTGCATGCTCCGTCGATGTACTTAATCAGAATTTTCTTCACTCTCTTCCTCCTGCCTTTCTGTACCCTTCCGGTGCTCTTCCAACTTTGACATGTTCCGCTGCATACTTCTGCGCCTGGTACTTGCCGTAGGTCATCCCGTTCTCTCGTGCTATGATCGTCGTTTGTATGAGCGGCGATAGCTTTTCGAAATTGCGCGGGCGTTTGTGCATTCCTTCCAGCTTGCCGGTTTCAGGTTTCCGAGCTTTGGCTTCTCGCTTCCCGTATCTTTCGTGCTGGCGTTTTCTGCATTGCTCTTGGTTCGCAATCAGATAGCACTTGCCCGAACAGTAAACTCTTGTCTGCTCGCGGATCCGCGTAATCCGGAATTCCGCACCGCATACCGGACAAATTTTCGGGATCCCGTTCTCAAGCTTTTTTCGCTGCCTTTCTGCCCTCTGGATTCTGTACACCTCACTTCGGCATTCCTCAGAGCAGTATTTTGCAGTTTTCCACCGCGAAAAGAATTCTTTTCCGCAGAGTTCACAGTGTCGTGGGACAACTCCGTCCGAGTGCAATCCGTTATCCTCTCGGAATTTGTATACTTGCGCCGGTGTGATCGGACAGCCTCGCTCGTTAATCTTCTGCGTGATGTCCTTATCCAGCATCTTGCCATCCTGCTCCCGGATATATTCCGCTGCCCATTCCGGCATATTATTGTCTTGCATTGCGCTCACCTGCCTTGTGGTATCCTGCCGGAGCCCTCCGGACCATCACCCTGTATTGTGATCCTACATACTGCCCGTAAGTCATTCCGTTCTTTCGTGCAATCCCGTTGATTACCGCGCGTCTTTTGCTCGATTCATCCGAGTACTTTCTCGGTTCCAGCACCACAGGCCTCTCCGCCTTTGCTCTCTGGATCGCCGCCCTCTTCTGTTCATTGTCTTTCTTTCTGCGGTTCTTGATCCGGCACTCCTCTGAACAAAATTTCGTACTTGAGATCCGTTTTCTTTCGTTCTCCCGCTGCGTGAATTCCGTCCCGCACACCGGGCAGATGCGTTTTATGTCTTTGTTGGTGGCGTACCCCATCCTTTTGCAGATCTCGCTGATTGTGTCCGGTTTGAGCGGATAGCCTTTTTGGGTCAGTATTTCCGCTATCTCCTTCGACTCCTTGACTCCGGCATTTGTCCTGATGATTTTGTGTACCCATTCAGGATGTCTTTTTTTGATCTGCATATTTTTTCACTTCCTTCGCCAGTTTCTTCTGATCCGCTGCCATGCGCTTCTCCTCTGCCTTCTCCGCAAGTTCGAAAATATACCGCTCCTCTTCGTCGTCCTGTTCTTCGAACCGTCTCCGCTCCTTCAGCATCATCCGCATTTCGTACTCTTCGAGCTGTCTGTCCTCTGCGACCACTCTCCCAAGTAAGTAACCTGTTCCGCACATGATCAGTCCCATGATGACAAATAAAACTACTGCTCCCACTTCAATCCTCCCTGTAATTCC
>JAUNAN010000122.1 GCA_030527595.1 Lachnospiraceae bacterium
AACCTGTGGATCATTTTTTGTATTAAGTGTGCAACTTCATTTTACAATCGGCGGACCATTTCAAGCACACCTTTTTAATGGCAACAAAAGAAGCCCTGCTTCGCAGGACTTCTTTTGAAAATTCTAATAATTTATTCATGCAATCAGATATATTCTCTGTCGGAGACATCCGCATCATAAGCAGATGCCTTCAGAATTGCTTTCACGATCTCCTCATCGCTCTTTTCCTTCCAGCCCGGATCCGGAATGTATTCGGCACGCTTTGCGACAGGATTTTTTGCTTCCAGCTCCTCTGTCAGCGCAAGCAGAATTACGATACCTGCGTGATTCAGCCTCCTTGTTACTTCCTCAAGATGCTCATCACTCTCAGGCTTGTACAGATAGGTGTGACGGCCCTGAACGACCAGTGCCTTCTCGATCTCCTGCACGCGTTCAAGACTGATTCTGTCTTCCGCTTCTCCGATCCGGAATTCCACGGTTACGGCAGTCTGTCCGGCAAGAGCAGCTCTCAGTTCCTTTGTGACCTTTCCTTCCGCGAAACGTGCATCCTGCTCGCTCAGCTCCTCGACAACACCGCAGGCACTTGTCATGTAGGAAATACGATCGATCAGGATCAACTCTCCGAGGTTTCTGTGCTTCTTGAAGAGATCCACAACGATCTTCTCCGTAAAGGCGATTTTGACTCTGGCGATCTCATTCTTTGCCAGACGATCCGCACCGTTTCTCGCACCCGTGTTGACATCTACACGGTAGAGGATCTCTGTCACGATACCCGGAATCAATCTTGTGCCGAGCTTTACAAAGAAGTTCTTTCCGGAAGTCAGCTCGGTATCATCCATCCAAAGGACAGTTGCTTCCACTGCATCCGTAACCGGCAGCTCGGTATCCTTTGCGAGAACACAGCCGCGGCTCGTATCTACTTCGCGATCCAGTGTCACTGTGACCGGCTGACCCTTGACTGCCGTCTCTGTCTCCTTTGCGGCAGCGAGAATGGACTTCACGCGTGCAGTCTCACGGCTCGGATAGGTCGTGATCTGATCTCCGACGGAAACGCTGCCCGCCTCGATCTGTCCCTCAAATCCGCGGAACGTATGATCCGGTCTGCAGACGCGCTGAACCGGAAGGAAGAAGCCCTCTTCCTCGCTCTCCTCATCTACATCAACGTTTTCCAGATAAGCGAGCAGGGTCTCTCCCTGATACCAGGGCATATTGTCAGATGCCTTGGTCACATAATCACCGGCTGTAGCAGAAACCGGGATCACGGCAACATTGGCAAGTGAAAGCTCCTCAACAAGCTCTGCGATCTGTCCCTCGATCTCATGAAAGCGCTCCTCGCTGTATCCGACAAGATCCATCTTATTGACGGCAAACACAAAATGACGGATTCCCATGAGAGATGCGATACGTGCATGACGGCGTGTCTGGATCAGTACGCCCTTAGATGCATCGATCAGGATCACGGCGAGCTCCGCAAAGGAAGCACCTACCGCCATGTTTCTGGTATATTCCTCATGACCGGGCGTATCGGCAACGATAAAGCTTCTGTTGTCGGTAGTAAAATAGCGATACGCCACATCAATGGTGATTCCCTGCTCTCTCTCCTCTGTCAGTCCGTCCAGCAGCAGAGAATAATCGATCTCGCCTCCGCGGCTTCCCACCTTGGAATCCAGCAGCAGTGCCTTTTCCTGATCCGCATAAAGAAGCTTGGAGTCATACAGAATATGTCCGATCAGTGTGGATTTTCCGTCATCCACACTGCCGCAGGTTATAAATTTCAATAAATCTCTCATGATTAGAAGTACCCCTCTTTCTTACGTCTCTCCATGCTTCCTGCGCCCTCGTGATCGATGACGCGGCTTGTACGTTCTGACTCAACTGCTCCCAGAGTCTCCTCGATGATTTCATCCATCGTGTCGGCCTCCGAGTAAATACCTCCTGTCAGAGGATAGCAGCCAAGAGTACGGAAACGGATCTTCTTGTGCATGATCTCCTCACCCTCCCGGATTCTCATGCGGTCATCATCAACCATGATAATGTTTCCGTCTCTCTCAACGCAGGGGCGTACGTCTGAGAAATACAGCGGAACAATATCGATGTTCTCTCTGCGAATGTATTCCCAGATATCCTTTTCTGTCCAGTTAGACAGAGGGAAGACACGCATGCTTTCGCCCTTGTGGATCTGTGTATTAAAGAGCTTCCACATCTCCGGACGCTGATTTTTCGGATCCCATGCCTGTGCGGCATTGCGGAAGGACAGAATTCTTTCCTTTGCGCGGGACTTCTCCTCGTCACGTCTGCCGCCGCCGAAGGCTGCCGTGAAGCCGTATTTTGTAAGAGCCTGCTTGAGGGCCTGTGTCTTCATGATATCCGTATAGGATGCACCGTGATCAAAGGGGTTAATACCCTGCTTCACGCCTTCCTCATTTGTATAGACGATCATGTTGAGTCCATACTTTTCTGCGACACGGTCGCGGAAATCGATCATCTCTTTGAATTTCCAGGTCGTATCGATGTGCATAAACGGGAAGGGCGGCTTCTCCGGATAAAATGCTTTAAGCGCAAGATGCAGCATAACAGAGCTGTCCTTGCCGATAGAATACAGCATGACCGGCTTTTCGCATTCCGCCGCAACCTCTCTGATAATATAAATCGCCTCAGCCTCCAGCTGATCGAGATGTGATAACGTGCTCACTTGTCTCCTCCTGTTCTGTTTCTTGTTTCGTGATCCGCCTGCAGTTTCACCGGCTCACAGGATGCGGATGCTTCTTATCTCCGTATCCTGTGTTTCTCGTTTTATGAAAAAGCCTCCGATGTTCAGACGAATATCAATAGCGGTTGGAATCCTTCGCATTGACTGATATTTCTTTTTTTGTTCCGTCAGGCAAAGTGAAGGTCCAGTCAAATCCCACTTCCGATTTCCTGACATGCATGACGGTTCCTCTGCCTCCGATGTCCGGCCCCAGGAAAAAGTCGATCGCCTCAAAACGGCACTCCTTTATGCAGGAAGTACATCCCCAGCAGTCTGCGGGACGGGCAATATAGGCCCTGCCGTTTTCATCGGATCTGATCAGATTTCCCGGGCAAATGTCAACACAGCGCCGGCAGCCGACACATCTTTCTTTTTGAATACGGATGCTCATGACTCCCTCCGTTCTGTGACCAGATCACGGAAGATGATCTGAATTTCACCGTTTTCATATTTTGAATTCACATATTTCTCAAATGCCGGATCCTGCTCCGGATGATCCGCATTCTCCGCAAAGCTGTGCCATCTTGTCTCCTTACGTGCAGCAAGATGAGCGATCAGAGTCCTGCACACCAGCAGACGCTCCTTCACCTCTGCAATGCGAAGCAGCTCGTCTGTATCAGCCGCCTGCAGAGTCGGAATCAGGGTTTCTAGTGATCGAATCCTTTTTTCCGCCTCAGAAAGACCTGCTTCCGTATAACAGTAGTCTGTTCCGATGCCGCCTGCATACTGATCCATGATCTTCTGCATCGCCTCTTCCACCTGATCTGCTGTATACAGTGCCCCGGTCTTCCGCAGTGCACGCTCATATCCGTCAACAATATCCCGGATCTGCTGAACGAGAGGATCTGATTCCGCACCAGCCTTATCGAGATCGGCGGATTCGAGATAGGCCTTGATTGCCTCCGCTGCGATCTCTCCCTCCACAAGTGCTCCGGTCACATATTTCTGCGGTGCGCCGCCCGCCACATCACCGGCAGCATAAAGACCGGGAATAGTAGTGGCGCGCTTCTCATCGATCCAAAATCCGCTTGCCGTATGTCCGCCGACGACGTAGGGCTCGGTTCCCTCGATCTCCACATTGGACTCTGCGGGTCCCTGACCGCCCTCCATCCACTTCAGTGTCTGGGAGGGTGCCATGTTGAGATATGCCTTATAGAGATCCTGCTCCGTCTCTGCGGATATGCCCTCTGTTCTTAGGTAGCAGGGACCTCTGCCCTCACGGTTCTCCGTAACGGTACCATAGAGACGTTCCGAGGTGGCCAGACCGTATTTTGTCTCGTATACTTCTCCGCGGGTATTGACCTGCTTTGCAGATACGCCCTGGGCAATGGTTCCGGTCGGTGCGATGGTATCCTTACAGCGTAGTGCAATAAAGCGCATCTCAAAGGTCGTCATCTCGGCGCCTGCCCTGAGTCCCATCGCAAATCCGGCTCCGGTATTAAAGGGCGGATACCACATCTTATGTCTGGAGAATCCCGGATTGTTCGGTCTGTAAAGACCGGATGCACCGCCTGTCGCGATCAGCACCGCCTTTGCACGAATCACAAAGGCCTCCTCTTCTCTAACGGAAAAACCCACAGCACCTGCTGCCCTTCCGTTTTCCATGAGAAGATCCGTAATATTCAGGTGATTGAGTACCGTGACCTTATCCTGACTGCTTGTCTCTTTTGCGAGAATCGGCTTGATATTTTCGCCGTTTATCTTGATGTTTCTCCACCCGCGGCTCACATATTTGCCATTCTCGTCCTTGAGGATCACAAGCCCGAGCTTTTCCATATCCTCCGTCACCTTGTTGAGACGCTCCGACATGGTAAGGAGCAGATCCATTCGGACAATACCGCCGGCATCCTTTTTCGCATATTCCGCGTAATCTTCCGGCTTATGTCCCTCGGTGATGTAGGCGTTTATCGCATTGACACCGGCTGCCAGACATCCGCTTCGTCTGATATCCGCCTTCTCCGCCACTACCACAGAGAGTCCTGATTGTCTGCCCAATGTGATCGCAGCGTAACAGCCCGCTGTGCCGCCGCCGATCACCAAAACATCTGTGCTGATTTCTGTTGTTTTCATTTGCCCCCGTTCCGCATCAAACTGCTGCCGGACTGGCTGCTTTTGACTGCATTCCCGATCACACCAGTCATCCTTTCATCAGGAATCTTTTCGTGACCGTTCTTTCTATCATATTATTCCTATAAACTTAATATGTTTATTGCATTGATGATACTTTATCACTGCAGGCATAGCATGTCAACTAATTTTCCTGAATTCCTAGTAGTTTACAAGTATATTCCATCTTGCTATTTATCCCTGCTTTTGCTGCCCGGGCATCGGGACGGGGATTTTTTAATGCTCCCCGATGCTTATGCACTACTTTATAAGCCTTCCGGGCATCGGGATGGGGTTTTTCTGAGGCTCCCCGATGCTTATGCACTACTTT
>JAUNAN010000019.1:0-1843 GCA_030527595.1 Lachnospiraceae bacterium
AATGCGATCACAGCACCAGGCGCGCGGCACCGTAGATGCCGGCATCATTTCCGAGGGAGGCCAGCACCAGTGAGGTTGCCTTGCAGGCGGAGAATGCATATTTACGATAGTTTTCCGCAACCGGATCCAGAAGCTTCTTTCCTGCCCGGGATACGCCTCCTCCGATGACCACGGTCTCCGGATCAAGGACGGCTGTCGCCATGGCAATGCCGCGGCCGAGATATCTCGCAAAGATCTCCACCGTATTGACGGCCGCGGAATCTCCGCTCTCAAGCACATCAAATACATCCTTTGCAGTAACCGTCTCAGCCTGCAGTACCGTGCGGGAGCCAGCTTTTGCGATCTCCTCCCTGGCAATGCGGACGATTCCCGTCGCGGAGCAGAACTGCTCCAGACAGCCGGAGTTGCCGCAGTTGCACTTCACTTCCAGCTCGTCATCCACAGGCAGATGGCCGATTTCCGCACCCGCGCCGTGGGCGCCCTCGACGATCTTTTCGTCCACAACGGCACCTCCGCCGACACCGGTTCCCAGAGTGACCATCAGGACTGTCTTCTGCCCCTTGGCCGCACCTGCCCACATCTCACCGAGTGCCGCAACATTGGCATCATTGCCTGCGCAGACAGGAAGCCCCGTGAGGCCGGACAGCTCAGCCACCAGATCCTTTTCTCCCCAGTAGAGATTCACCGCTCCCGGAGTTCTGCCGTTCTTAACAGGTCCCGGAATACCGATGCCGATGCCGACAACAGAAGCTTTTTCAATACCGCGTTCATTCATTTTCCCGAGCACGGTCCCGGCAATATCCGGAAGAATTGCCTCCCCGCAGTTCTGCGTACGGGTCGGAATTTCCCACTTTTCGATCAGCTCACCCGCGATCGAGAAGAGTCCGCACTTGACAGTTGTTCCGCCGACATCAATACCGAAGCATACCTGTTCCATATCGCACATCCTCCTTGTAATGCGGGCGCCTTCTCGCAAAAGATCCCGCATTTTACATTCCGGTCTTTAGAGTTCTCCGTGATTCATGTTGTCCTGTACACGGCGATACAGCTCCTGAGCCGCATTATAGCCCATCTTCTTCTGTCTGTGGTTAACCGCTGCAGTCTCTACGATGACTGCCAGATTTCGGCCCGGACGGATCGGCAGAGAGTGGCAGACGACCTTGTTGCCCAGGAACTCCGTATATTCCTCCTCCAGACCGAGACGGTCATATTCACGATCCTTATCCCAGTCCTCAAGCTTGATGACCAGATCGATCGACTGTGTGTTCTTTACGTGCTCGACACCGTACAGTGTCTTGACGTCAATGATACCGATTCCGCGGAGCTCGATAAAGTGACGTGTCAGATCCGGTGCGGAGCCGACGAGTGTGATATCGGAAACTCTCTTGATGATGACCACGTCATCGCTTACAAGACGGTGACCGCGGCGAACCAGCTCCAGAGCCGCCTCACTCTTACCGATACCGCTCTCTCCCATAATGAGGACACCCTCACCGTAAACGTCTACCAGAACGCCGTGTACGGAGATGCTCGGTGCCAGCTCTACGCCCAGCCATCTGATGATCTCCGCCATAAAGCCGGTTGTTGTTCTCTCGGTTACCAGCGTAGGAACACCGTACTTTTTTGCGATTTCCAGCATTTCCTCGGAGGGCTCCGTCAGAGTCGTAAAAATAACACAGGGAATTCCGCTGGAAACAAATTTCTCATAGACCTGATTTCGCTTTTCCTCCTCCATCTCCATGATGTAGGTGTACTCTACGTATCCGATGATCTGCACACGCTCCTTGCTGAAGTGCTCATAGAAGCCGGCAAGCTGCAGCGCCGGTCTGTTGATATCCGGTGT
>JAUNAN010000019.1:1943-22652 GCA_030527595.1 Lachnospiraceae bacterium
GCCTTCAGCGCCTCAATATTCTCGAAATGCTTCATCAGCGCACGCCTTCTCTTCGGTCCGATTCCGTCAATATCATCGAGGACAGAGTGCACCTGTCCCTTGCTCCGAAGCTGCCTGTGATACTCGATGGCAAACCTGTGCGCCTCATCCTGAAGCCGCGTGATCAGCTTAAAGCCCTCGGAATTTTTATCGATGGGGAGCTCTTCGTTTCGGAAATACAGCCCGCGCGTTCTGTGGAAATCGTCCTTGACCATACCGGCGACGGGAATCCTCAATCCCAGCTCGGAGAGCACCTGCTCCGCTATGTTGACCTGTCCCTTACCGCCGTCCATCATGATGACATCCGGCAGTGCGGTGAACCCCTCCGAGCCGTCTATCGCTCTCTGAAATCTGCGCGTCAGCACCTCACGCATGCTGGCATAATCGTTCGGGCCCTCCACTGTCTTGATGCGGAACTTCCTGTAGTCCGTGCGCTTCGGCTTTCCGTGATCATATACGACCATGGAGCCGACCGAGTCGTAGCCGCTGATGTTGGAAATATCATAGGCCTCCATGCGCGCCGCCGAGGGGATGTTTAAAAGCTTTGCGATCTCCCGGACTGCGCCGGTCGTTCTCATTTCCTCTCTCTGCAGTCTCTCTCTGTCACGGGTGAGGACCATGACCGCATTTTCATGCGCGAGCTCCACCAGCTTTTCCTTCATTCCTCTCACGGGAACTTTGATCGCAACCTTGGCCCCGCGTCTCTTCGCAAGCCACTCGGCGAGAAGTTCCTGATCCGGGACCGGCATCTCCAGCATCAGCTCCTTCGGCACAAACGGGGTACCCGCATAGTACTGCGTCAGAAAGCTCTGCAGGATCTCCCCCGGTTCATCGGAATCCGACGGCGTGAGGAAATAGTGCTCCCTTCCGATGAGTCTGCCGCCTCTTACAAAGAAGACCTGAGCAACCGCCTCCTGCCTTCCCATGGAGCTGTTATCCTCCTTGGCCGAATCGATCGCAATTGCGATCACATCTCTGTCATCACCGTCAGAGGAGGTGATCTTCTGCTTCTCTCCGATCACGCGGATGCTCTCGATGAGATCGCGAAGCTCCGCCGCCTCCTCAAAGCGCATTTCTTCCGATGCCTTCTGCATCTTCTCCGTAAGGACACGGATCTCTTCATCTGTATGTCCGTCCAGAAACCGAATGAGTGATGTCACATTCTCTCTGTAGGCAAGCGATGAGATCCATCCCTGACAGGGAGCATCACACTGTCCGATGTGGTAATAGAGACAGGGTCTGTCCTTCCCCTGTGTCTCCGGAAGACGACGGTCACAGTTACGGATCTTAAAGAGCTTCCGCACCAGCTCGATCGTATCTCTGACAGCACCTGCGGAGGGATAGGGGCCGTAATACTTCGAACTGTCCTTCTTCATGGAGCGGGCAATCTGTACTCTCGGATATTCCTCACCCAGAGTCACCCTGATATAAGGATAGCTCTTATCATCCTTCAGCATGGTGTTGTACTTCGGACGGTGTTCCTTAATGAGGTTTGATTCGAGAACAAGAGCCTCCAGCTCGGAATCCGTCACGATATACTCAAAATGGTCGATCTGCGATACCATGCGGATCACCTTCGGACTCTTATTCCTCGTGCTCTGAAAATACTGGCGCACACGATTCTTCAGACTGACAGCCTTCCCTACATAGATGATCGTATCATCCGCGCTGTGCATAATGTATACACCCGGCTGTCCGGGCAGTTTCTTCAGCTCGTCCTCAATGACAAAGCCGCCGTTTGCACTTTCTGGCTTTTTCTCCATCTTACTGTCTCCGATACATCAAGGCAAAAACGGGAGTCCGAACGCGCCGGGCTCCCGCATCTGCTTCAGCTATTCGCTGTTTTATTCATTTCCCTCAGAAGTATCCTCGGATCTTCTTCTCGTGAGGTTCTCCATATAGGAGGTGTCGATCTGCTTAGGTTCATCCGGCTTTTCCTCTGTTTTCGGAAAATCCTTTTTCAGATTCGGGAATGTCGGAGCCTGATCCTTAGCGTGAGTATCTTCCTCCGGAACATCAAAAGGATCAGCCTTTTTTTCTTCTCCCTCAGGTATATCCGAAAGGTCAGCCTTCTTCTCTTCTCCCTCAGGATCACCCTCGATCTCCCGGAAGATCTTCATGAACTCCTTACCTGTGATCGTCTCCTTCTGAATAAGGAAATCGGCGATCTTATCCAGGGTCTCGCGATGTGCACTGAGCAGCTCCTTGGCCTGTTCGTAGGATTTCTTCAGGAGCTCCATGACTTCATGATCGATCTCTGTTGCAGTCGCATCTCCGCAGTTCAAAACCGCACGATTATCCAGGTACTGGTTTTCCTGTGTGACAAGTCCCATCAAGCCGAATTTATCGGACATACCGTACTGGGTGATCATCGCGCGGGCGATCTTGGTTGCCTGCTCGATATCATTTGCCGCACCAGTGGTGACGGTATCAAATACGATCTCCTCAGCGGCACGACCGCCGAGAGCCATCACGATTCTGGCCTCCAGCTCTTTCTTCGTGTTGAGGAATTTTTCCTCCTCGGGGACCTGCATGACATAGCCGAGAGCGCCCATGGTCCTCGGAATGATCGTGATCTTCTGAACCGGCTCCGTGTTCTTCTGAAGCGCTGTCAGAAGCGCATGTCCAACCTCATGATAGGAGACGATCCGGCGCTCTTCCTGTCCGAGAATGCGGTCCTTCTTCTCCTTGCCGACAAGAACGACCTCGACAGCCTCAAGGAGATCCTTCTGGCTTACAGCGTGACGTCCGTGCTTTACCGCAAGGATCGCCGCCTCATTGATCATATTGGCAAGGTCAGATCCGACTGCACCGCCGGTTGCAAGAGCGACTGCATCCAGATCCACCGTCTCATCCATCGCAACATCCTTGGCGTGTACCTTTAAAATAGCAACACGTCCCTTGAGATCCGGTCTGTCCACAATGACGCGTCTGTCGAAGCGTCCCGGGCGCAGAAGCGCCTGATCCAGGACCTCAGGACGGTTTGTAGCCGCAAGGATCAGAAGACCGCTTCCGGAATCAAAGCCGTCCATCTCGGCGAGGAGCTGATTTAAGGTCTGCTCCCGCTCGTCATTTCCGCCGAACTTTCCTCCGTCTCTGGCTTTTCCGATCGCATCGATCTCATCGATAAAAATGATACAGGGTGCGTTTTTCTTGGCTTCTTCAAACAGATCGCGGACACGGCTTGCACCGACACCGACGAACATTTCCACAAACTCCGATCCGGAGAGTGAGAAAAACGGAACATGTGCCTCTCCGGCAACTGCCTTGGCAAGCAGTGTCTTACCGGTTCCTGGAGGTCCCACAAGAAGAGCTCCCTTCGGAAGCTTTGCACCGATCGCTGTATATCTCTTGGGATTATGCAGAAAATCCACGACCTCCTGCAGAGATTCCTTCGCCTCATCCTCACCGGCAACATCCGCAAAAGTCACACCGGTGCTCTTCTGCACATAGGATTTTGCGCGGCTCTTGCCGACATTCATCATGCCGCCTCCGCCGCCCATGCGCCTCATCATAATATTCAGGAATACCATGAAGAGTACAAACGGGATCAGGAAACTTAAGATATTCAGAATCACCTCGGAGGCGATGTTGACCTCCTCCTTCTCGAAGGAGACTCCCGCCTTCTCCAGTCTGGCAGTCAGGGCGGTAACATCCTCCGTCATCTGAACGATATACTTGACTCTTACCGTTCCGTTTCCATCATTCTTGGGAGTAACTTCGATCGTATTCGATCCGATCTCAACTGATTCGACCTCATTATTATTGAGCTTTACGATGAACTCATCATAGGTGATCTTATCGGACGTTGTACTGTTGGCGATCCCCGAGAAAATGCTCATGCTGATCAAACTGAATAGGATACAGATCAGCAGGATCAGAAGCGACTGCCTGTTATTCCAGTTGCGGCCGCCGTTGTTTCCGTTGCCTTGGTTATTCCCGTTATTCGGGTTTCTGTCTGGCTGATTATTCATGTTGCTTCCTCTTATAAAGCCGAAATTCGGCTGTATTTTCATTTGGCAGACGACTCAGACCGGATCCAGGTTAAAAAAGCCTGACATCTGTTCAGTTTTCGCTACCGCTTGTAATTATAAGTACTAACGGTTTGTTTTGCAACCAAGTTAATCTTTTGTTTATTGAAAGATTAGAAACGCGCCCGATTGCCGATCTGCAGGCAAGACTTCTTCCGGTCGGCTTAACACAGAAAAACGGGACTGCCGTAAACGACAATCCCGTTTCTTTTTCATTCAGAAATTATACCAGCTCAAGAAGAACCTTCATTGCACCGTCACCCGGACGCTGTGCAATCTTTACGATTCTTGTATAACCACCGTTGCGGTTAGCATACTTCGGTGCGATCTCCTCGAACATCTTGTTCGGCATATCGATCACCTTTGTATTCTTCTTGCGGCCCTTGCCTGCCTGCGGAACTTCCTTAACCGGATAGAAGACCTTAGCCATCTGACGTCTTGCATGAAGTCTGGACGGAGCATCTTTCTTGATTGTCTTCTCAACTTCGTTATACTTTGTTACCTTCTTGCCGTCAACAACTTCCTTGACGCGCTTGCCTTCAGCATCCTTAACCGGAACCTTAGCTGTAACGGTAACTTCTTCATAGTTGTTCATCTCACGAACAGCGAGAGCGATCAGGCCTTCTGCGATCTTTGCAGTTTCCTTAGCCTTAGCCTCTGTAGTTACGATCTTGCCGTGATACAGAAGATTTGTAACCTGGTTTCTAAGAAGTGCCTTTCTCTGATCGCTGGTTCTGCTCAGCTTTCTGTAACCTGCCATTTCTTTCCTCCTTGTGCGGGACATACCGCCATGCGCTTCGGTCTTACTGAACGATATGCTGACAATCCGCTAAATATGAATTGATATCCTTTACGGACAGATTCGATCTCAAGCTTCCTCGCTCGGCTTCAGTGATAAGCCAAGTTCCTTCAGCTTGGCAAGAACTTCCTCAAGAGACTTACGGCCCAGGTTGCGGACCTTCATCATATCCTCGGAAGTCTTGTCACACAGCTCTTCGACTGTGTTGATACCTGCCCTCTTCAGGCAGTTATAAGAACGTACGGAGAGCTCGAGCTCATCGATATTCATCTCCAGAACCTTCTCTTTTTCATCATTTTCCTTTTCGATCATGATCTCTGCGGACTTTGCAGTCTCTGTAAGATCTACGAAAAGCTTCAGGTGCTCGCTGAGGACCTTTGCTGCAAGGCTGACTGCCTCATCCGGATTCAGCGTGCCTCTTGTCCAGACATCCAGTGTCAGCTTGTCAAAGTCGGTCTGCTGGCCGACACGTGTATTTTCCACGCTCATATTGACACGTTCGATCGGTGTATAGATCGCATCAACAGCGATCACGCCGATCGGCATATCCGGGTTTTTACCCTTGTCTGCACTGATGTATCCGCGTCCCTTGGTAATAGTGAGTTCCATATAGAGACGGCTGTCTGCACCGCCGTCGATCGTTGCGATCACCTGATCCGGATTCATGATCTCAACATCGGAATCCACCTGAATATCAGAGGCTTTGACAACGCCTTCGCCCTCATATTCGATATATGCAGTCTTCGGTTCATCCGTAGAGGAATTATTGCGAATGGCAAGAGATTTCAGATTCATGATGATCTCTGTCACGTCTTCCTTTACGCCCGGGATCGGACTGAACTCATGAAGAACACCTTCAATTTTAACCTGGCTGACTGCAGCTCCCGGAAGGGAAGAAAGCATAATTCTTCTCAGGGAGTTGCCAAGTGTTGTACCATAACCTCTTTCAAGAGGCTCTACTACGAAGCGACCGAATTTCTTATCTTCTGACAGCTCTGCAATTGTAATCTTAGGCTTGTTAAAATCTAACAAATTGTTCCCTCCTACAGTGATAATGAAAACATGTTTCGCATCGCGAGGGGTAAAATATCTCTGATACGAAGCCCGCTCCTCATGCTGAGGAGTCGGACCGCGACGCCAGTGATTACTTTGAATACAACTCGACGATCAGCATTTCGTTGACCGGAACATCGATTGCTGCTCTGGTCGGGATATCCTTAACAGAACCCTTCAGATTCTCAGCATCTGCCTCAAGCCATTCCGGAACAAGTCTGCCGCTTGTAGCAGCAAGAATGCCGTTTTCAGCTTTATATCTCGGAGAAGACTTCTTGCTCTCCTTGATCTCGATCGTATCGCCGGCCTTAACCTGATAAGACGGGATGTTGACCTGCTTGCCGTTTACAAGTACATGCTTGTGGTCAACGATCTGACGAGCCTCGCGTCTGGTTCTTGCGAAACCAAGGCGGAAGATTACATTATCAAGGCGAAGCTCAAGAAGAGACATCAGGTTGTTACCTGTCATACCCTTCATCTGATCAGCGCGCTCATAGTAATTTCTGAACGGCTTCTCAAGAACGCCGTAAATGAACTTAGCCTTCTGCTTCTCACGCAGCTGCTGGCCATATTCAGAAGTCTTTCTGTTGGATCTCTTCAGCTCTCTCTTAGACTTTTTGTCAATTCCGAGATATGCAGGCTCAAGACCGAGGGATCTGCATCTTTTCAGAACCGGAACTCTATTTACTGCCATATTTCATGGACCTCCATCATTAAACGTATGAACTTAATCGTTTCAAATGTAAGAACGCAAATGCATCATACACGTCTGCGCTTCGGCGGACGGCAGCCGTTGTGCGGTACCGGTGTGCAGTCTTCAATAGAAAGAACCTGAAGACCTGCTGCGGAAAGTGCACGGATCGCTGCTTCTCTTCCTGATCCCGGACCCTTAACAAACACATCCACTGTTTTGAGGCCGTGAATCTGAGCTGCCTTTGTAGCAGTCTCTGCTGCCATCTGAGCAGCATAAGGAGTAGATTTTCTTGAACCGCGGAATCCCAGGCCGCCTGCAGAAGCCCAGGAAAGTGCATTGCCCTGTGCATCTGTCAGAGTCACGATTGTGTTATTAAAGGATGACTGGATATGAGCCTGACCATGTTCAACGTTTTTTCTAACACGGCGCTTGCTTGCCGCTTTTGTATTCTTCTTTACATTAGCCATAATAAAAACTAACCTACTTTCCTTTTATACGAATTATTTCTTCTTATTAGCGACAGTACGTCTCGGTCCCTTACGGGTTCTCGCGTTGTTCTTTGTGTTCTGGCCGCGAACCGGAAGACCCTTTCTATGACGGATGCCTCTGTAGCAGCCGATCTCCTGAAGACGCTTGATGTTCATAGCGATTTCACGTCTCAGATCACCTTCTACCGTGCAGGTTTCGTCCATTACGTCTTTGATGCGGTTAACCTCATCATCTGTGAGATCACGTACGCGTGTATCCGGATTGACATTTGCCTCCTTCAGGATGCGGTTAGATGTCGTACGGCCGATACCATAAATGTATGTAAGGCCAATCTCTACACGCTTGTCTCTTGGTAAATCCACGCCAGCTAAACGAGCCATTGTGTTTCCTCCTTCTTGTTTCGGTTGAAAGTTCGTATTGTAACTCAATTGGGGTTCCGGGGATTCGGAGCCCAGCCCGTTCCATACAGCATCACTTTTGTCGAACGGACCTTTCCGGCGAAATGACGCGCCGGTATTAAGCACTATACATCAGCTCGTTTCGGCGGATATATAGTAGAACAGTCTGCGCAGCCGCGCAACAGACTATTACTCGCTTAATAATTTGCGGATTCAGGATCAACCCTGTCTCTGCTTGTGCTTCGGATTCTCACAGATAATTCTGATGGATCCTTTTCTCTTGATAACCTTGCACTTCTCGCACATAGGTTTTACGGAAGATCTTACCTTCATGATATCCTCCTTTCGGTGTTCTTTGCACACTGATTAAAAAGCAACCATTAGATAATAACACGTTGCTTTTTCAAGTGCAAGTATTTTTATTTATCTCTCCATACAATTCTGCCCTTATTCAGGTCATACGGGGAAAGTTCAAGCTTTACGGTATCTCCCGGAAGAATACGAATGAAATTCATCCGAAGCTTACCGCTGATCGTTGCCAGAACCACATGTCCGTTCTCAAGTTCTACGCGGAACATTGCGTTAGGCAGCTTCTCAATTACCTTACCTTCAATTTCAATAGCATCTGCTCTAGACATTTACGTCCTCCTTATTCCGTACACGTGAGCATCTCCGGCTCGCCGTCTGTGATGAGAATCGTGTTTTCATAGTGTGCGGAAAGAGATCCGTCCGCAGTTGTGACCGTCCATCCGTCATCGGACCAGTTCACATGCTTGGAACCGGCATTGATCATCGGTTCGATCGCAAGCGTCATTCCCGGTTCAAGAAGAATGCCTCTCCCCTTTACCTTAAAATTCGGGATCTGAGGCTCTTCATGAAGATGCGTTCCGATTCCGTGCCCTACCAGCTCCTCTACAACTCCGTAGCCGAAACTGCCCGCATAGGCACCGATCGTGGTTCCGATCTCATGAAGATGGTGACCGGCCTTCGCACATTTGATTCCCTCAAAAAAGCTCTGTCTGGTGACGTCGATCAGCTTCTGCGCTTCTTCGCTGATCTGTCCGACTCCCCAGGTTCTGGCAGCGTCAGAATGATATCCCTTCCAGATCAGGCCTGCGTCCAGAGATACAATATCTCCTTCCTTTAATTTCCTGTTTTTCTTCGGAATACCATGTACGATCTCATCGTTTACGGATACGCAGATCGCTGCGGGATATCCCTCATAATTCTTGAAATTCGGAATACCGCCGAGTTTGCGGATCAGCTTTTCACCGTAATTACTGATTTCCAGTGTGGAAATACCGGGTTTAATAAAATCTCTTAATTCATTGTGAACGATCTCGAGCTTATGTCCGGATACCCGCATAAGCTCGATCTCCTGTTCCGTCTTAATCGTAACTGCCATTCTTAGTCTTCCTTAAGTGCATTCAGGATCGCGGTTGTTACGTCGCTCATAGACTGTGTACCGTCAACGGATACGAGCATCTGTTTCTTCGTATAATAGTCGATCAGCGGCTGTGTCTGCTCATGATAAACAGACAGACGCTTCTGAACCGTTTCCGGCTTATCATCCTCTCTCAGGATGAGCTCTGCACCGCAGGTATCGCAGATATCTGCCTTTTTCGGCGCATTAAATTTGATATGATAAGTCGCGCCGCAGCCTACGCATGCACGTCTTCCGCTCATACGGTTAATGATGGATTCATCCGGGACATCAATATCCACAGCGTAGTCCAGCTTCTGACCAAGAGCCTCTGCTGCCTGATCCAGTGCCTCAGCCTGCGGAATCGTGCGCGGGAAACCGTCCAGAATATAGCCGTCCCTGCAGTCTTCCTGTGCAATTCTGTCTGCAACAAGTTCACAGACCAGCTCATCCGGAACCAGAGCGCCTGCATCCATATAGGATTTTGCCTTTTTTCCGAGTTCCGTACCGCCTTTAATGTTTGCGCGGAAGATATCACCTGTAGAAATATGCGGGATCTTATATGTATCCGCAAGAATCTTTGCCTGAGTACCTTTTCCTGCACCCGGAGCGCCAAGCATAATCAGTCTCATATGTCCACCTCCTGAAAAACGACCTATAGGGGACGTCCATGAACTGGATACAGTCACGGTCATCCCCTGTGTTATCGTCCCGCGGATCTGCAAGGCAGACACACGGGACAAAGTATTTATTTACTGAGGAAACCTTTATAGTTTCTCACTACCATCATAGATTCAATCTGTTTTACGGTCTCAAGAATGACACCGACAATAATAATAATGGATGTACCACCAAAGGATACCGTTGCATTGAATACGCCATTAAAGAAGAACGGGATGACGGCAATGATCGTAAGTCCGCATGCACCGATGAAGATGACATAGTTCAGAATACGATTCAGATAATCCGATGTCGGCTTGCCGGGACGGATACCCGGAACGAAGCCACCTGCCTTCTTAATGTTGTCCGCAACCTCCAGCGGATTGAATGTAATGGATGTATAGAAGTATGCAAAGAAAATCACGAGCAGGATGTAGATCACAAGTCCAATGTTATATACCGGATGTGCAAGATTGAACCAGTTATTGGAACTCAGTGTGGATAAAATCACACCTGCAACACCGCCCGGATTAGAATGCCCCGTAAAGGTAGCGATAATGCCCGGGAAGGTCATGATCGATGAGGCAAAGATGACAGGAATAACACCTGCTGTATTTACCTTCAGCGGAATATGACTGGACTGTCCGCCCATCAGTCTTCTGCCGACCATCTTCTTTGAATACTGTACCGGGATCTGTCTC
Organism: Lachnospiraceae bacterium; assembly: GCA_030527595.1. Lineage (GTDB taxonomy): Bacteria > Bacillota > Clostridia > Lachnospirales > Lachnospiraceae > Chordicoccus. The sequence goes on from JAUNAN010000019.1 coordinate 12,231, forward strand.
TGTGCACCATCAAGGATGATGACCAGAACGACAAGTCCCACGATAATTGCGGCAATAATAATGCCTGCAAGACCTGCTTTTGCCCAGGTCTTTCCCTTCATAAACTGCTCATAAAGGGATGTAAGATCCTGCGGAACGCGGGAAAGAATGTTGATCAGAAGCACGATGGAAATTCCGTTTCCGATACCGTACTCCGTGATCTGCTCACCGATCCACATAAGGAACGAGGAGCCCGCTGTCAGGCATGCCACCACAACAACGACATTCACGAAATTCATGTTGGGGATCAGACCGTTGCGTCCGAATCCGACTGCCATGGCAACAGATTCAAACAGGGAAAGTCCCACAGTTACAAATCGGGTGATTGACGTAAGCTTCTTCCGTCCGTCTTCTCCATCACGGGACATTTCTTCCAGTGCCGGGATCGCAATCGTCAGCAGCTGAATGATAATGGATGATGTGATGTAGGGTGTGATGGACAGAGCGAGTATTGACATACTGGAGAAGGATCCTCCCGTGAATGCATCAAAGAAATTGAATGCATCACCGCTCTGTGCAGAAAACCACTCCGCAAAGTAGTTTGTATCCACACCGGGTACCGGAATCTGCGAGCCCACCCTGATTATGACAAGACATAACAGCACAAAAAACATTTTGTGCCGTATGTCCTTGACTCTGAATGCATCAGCCAATTTTCTGAACATCAGATCACCTCAACTGTACCGCCTGCTGCCTCGATTTTTGCTTTTGCGCCTTCGCTGACTGCATCAACCTTAACTGTCAGCTTCTTTGTCAGCTCGCCTCTGCCCAGAATCTTAACGCCGTCTACGATCTTGGAAACAGCGCCGCTCTCAAGAAGAAGTGCCGGTGTTACTTCCGTGCCGTCTTCAAAACGATTCAGTGCATCAACATTGATAGCTGTGATAACTTTGGAATTGCGATCTGTGAAGCCTCTCTTCGGGAGACGTCTGTACAGAGGCATCTGGCCGCCTTCGAAGCCCGGTCTCGGAGCTCCGGAACGAGCCTTCTGGCCCTTATGACCCTTACCTGCAGTCTTGCCGTTTCCGGAACCATGACCGCGGCCTCTGCGGAAGTTATCGCTATGCTTAGAGCCTTCTGCCGGCTTTAAATTTGATAAATCCATGCTTGACCTCCTTATGATCAGATTTCTTCTACTTTGACCAGATAGCCGATTTTAGCAAGCTGGCCGCGTGTAGCAGCGTTGTCCGGAAGGATAACGCTGGAATTCAGCTTATGGAAGCCCATGGATTCAACGATCTTCTTATTCTTCGGAACCGCGCCGATCGTAGACTTCACCAGTGTGATCTTTAATTTCTTCTCTTCTGCCATCTTCGCTTACCTCCTTATGCGAGAATCTCGTCGACGGACTTACCGCGAAGACGTGCGACTTCTTCCGGAGTCTTCAGAGCCTTCAGGCCGGCAAGTGTAGCAAAAACGACATTCTGCTTGTTGTTGGAGCCAAGAGACTTGGTACGGATATTGCTGATACCTGCAAGCTCGATGACTGCACGAGCCGGGCCGCCGGCAATAACGCCGGTACCTTCCGGAGCTCTCTTCAGAAGCACTTCTGCGCCGCCGAACTTTCCGATATTATCATGTGTAATGGAGTTGAAATCCGTTCTTGCAACAGAAACGATATGCTTCATAGCATCTTCCTTGCCCTTGCGGATAGCTTCCGGGATTTCAGCAGCCTTTCCGAGGCCCGCACCAACATGGCCGTTCTTATCGCCGACAACTACGAGTGCAGAGAAACGCATGTTACGTCCGCCCTTAACAACCTTAGTGACGCGCTTGATTGTTACGACTCTGTCCTCGAAGCCGTTCTCTTCCTTATCATTTCTTTTAGAATTGCTGTTTGGTCTCATGTGTCTTTCCTTTCCCTCTTAGAATGTCAGGCCCGCTTCTCTGGCTGCATCTGCGAGTGCCTGGATCTTACCATGATAGACAAAGCCGCCGCGGTCGAAGACAACTTCCTTGATTCCGGCCTGGACTGCTCTCTCACCAATAACAGTTCCGAGTTTTGCTGCTGCTTCTACATTATCAGTATACTGCAGTCCTTCTTTGACTGCTGCCTGGAGAGTAGATGCAGATACAATTGTCTTTCCAGCTACGTCATCGACGATCTGTGCATACATATGTTTGTTGCTGCGGAATACGCAAAGTCTCGGGCATTCAGCAGTACCGCTGATACGATTGCGCATTCTTCTGTGCTTTTTCTGGCGAATTTCAGCTCTGGATGGTTTCGTAATCATTCCTCATGCTCTCCTTTCTTTATTTTTTACCGGTCTTACCAACCTTGCGGCGGATCACTTCATCAGAGTACTTGATACCCTTGCCCTTATACGGTTCAGGCGGTCTCTTTGTGCGGATCTCGGCTGCATACTGGCCGACCTTTTCTTTGCTGATACCGGAAACGATGACCTTGTTTCCGTCAACCTTGGACTCTACGCCTTCCGGATCGATCATCTCTACCGGATGGGAGTAACCCAGAGAAAGGACAAGCTTATTGCCCTGCTTTGCTGCTCTGTAACCTACACCGTTGATCTCAAGTGTCTTTGTGTAGCCTTCTGTGACACCGATGACCATGTTGTTGATCAGAGCTCTTGTAAGGCCGTGAAGAGCCTTATTTCTCTTAATATCGTTCGGGCGTGTAACGACGATTTCGCCGTCCTTCAGCTCGATGCTCATTTCCGGAGCGAATGTCTGTTCAAGTTCGCCCTTCGGTCCTTTTACATGTACAGTATTTCCTTCTTTGATGTCAACAGTGACACCAGCCGGAACTGCGATCGGTAATCTTCCGATACGAGACATGTGTTTTTCCTCCTGACTTAAATTTTCGGAGACACGGAAAATGAATTCACCGCATCTCTGTTTTCAGTACATGGCCTGCCGGCCTTCGCCTGCAGAACCCACACGGTCGCAGCCGTGTTATATAGAAAATGTGCCGTGCCGTATTAACACAGCACAATTTTCTTTGAGTAATTCAGTATCGGGCAATTACCAGATATATGCAAGAACTTCGCCGCCGACCTTCTGCTTTCTAGCTTCCTTGTCAGTCATAACGCCCTTGTTTGTAGAAATAATTGCGATACCAAGACCTCCGAGAACCTTCGGAAGCTCTTCGCTGTTTGCATATACGCGGAGACCCGGCTTGGAGATTCTCTTAAGACCTGTAATGATCTTTTCGTTCTTATCCTTGCCGTACTTCAGAACGATGTGGATCGTCTGCTGTACGCCGGAATCAACGAGATCATATTTTGCAATGTATCCTTCATCCACAAGAATATTTGCAATTGCAATCTTCATCTTGGATGCCGGAACATCTACAGTGTCATGCTTCGCTGTATTAGCGTTGCGGATTCTTGTAAGCATATCCGCAATCGGATCATTTGTCGTAGTCATTCTCACTGACGCTCCTTTCTCAATTTTTACCAGGATGCTTTCTTAACTCCCGGAATTTCGCCCTTGTAAGCTAATTCACGGAAGCAGATACGGCAGATTCCATATTTCTTCAAAACTGAATGCGGGCGTCCGCAGATTCTGCAACGTGTATATTCTCTGGTAGAGAACTTCGGCTTTTTAGCCTGCTTTAATTTCATAGCCTTTTTAGCCACGGTATTATCCTCCTGATTACTTTGCAAACGGCATGTTGAAGAGGCGAAGAAGCTCACGAGCCTCCTCATCTGTCTTGGCTGTCGTAACGAATACGATATCCATACCTCTCACCTTGTCGATCTGGTCATACTCGATCTCCGGGAAGATGAGCTGTTCCTTGATTGCAAGTGTGTAGTTGCCTCTGCCATCGAATGCATTCGGATTTACACCACGGAAGTCACGGACACGCGGAAGAGCCAGATTGATCAGGCGATCTGCGAATTCGTACATTCTCTCTCCGCGAAGAGTTGTCTTGCAGCCGATCGGCATGCCTTCACGGATCTTGAAGTTTGCGATGGACTTCTTAGCTTTTGTTTTAATTGCATGCTGTCCGGTGATTGTTTCCATATCAGCAACAGCAGCGTCAAGAAGCTTTGCATTTTCCTTAGCTTCACCAACGCCCATGTTGACGACAATCTTGACGAGCTTCGGAACTTCCATCGGATTTTTGTATTCGAATTTCTTCGTCATTGCAGCAGCAATTTCGTTGTCATACTGTTCTTTCAGTCTGCTCAATTTATTGCCTCCTTACTCAATCAATCGCTTTGCCGGTAGACTTGGCTACGCGAACCTTCTTGCCGTCTTCAATCTTAAAGCCGATTCTTGTTGTCTTTCCGTCCTGTACATACATGACGTTGGAAATGTCGATCGGAGCTTCCTTATTGATGATTCCGCCCTGCTGATTTGCAGCAGACGGCTTCTGGTGCTTTGTGATCACATTCACGCCCTCAACAATGACGGCATTTTTCTTGGCAAGAACTGCAAGAACCTTGCCTTCTTTATCTTTATCCTTGCCGGAAATAACGCGAACCGTGTCGCCCTTCTTAATTTTCAGCATTGCCATATTTCGATCCTCCTTATAATACTTCCGGAGCGAGGGAAACGATCTTCATGAACTGTTTCTCACGAAGCTCACGGGCAACCGGTCCAAAAATACGTGTTCCTCTCGGTGTATTGTCGTCCTTGATGATGACAGCTGCGTTCTCATCGAACTTGATGTAGGAACCATCTTTTCTGCGAGCGCCATGCTTTGTACGAACGACTACTGCGCGGACTACATCGCCCTTCTTTACAACGCCGCCGGGCGTTGCATCTTTAACCGTAGCGACAATTGTATCACCGATGAAGGCATATCTCCTTGTGGAGCCGCCGCTAACACGGATGCAAAGGATTTCTTTCGCACCGGTATTGTCAGCGACCTTCAGTCTGCTTTCCTGTTGAATCATGCTAAAATCCTCCTAACTGTGAAGTCAGATTCGAAAGGCTTTATTTTGCCTTTTCGATAATCTGAACGAGTCTCCATCTCTTATCCTTTGAAAGCGGTCTCGTCTCCATGACTTTGACTGTATCGCCAATGCCGCACTCGTTATTCTCGTCATGAGCCTTCAGCTTGTAGGTCTTCTTAACGATTTTCTTATAGAGCGGATGCTGTACATGATCTTCAATCGCTACGACAATTGTCTTGTCCATCTTGTCACTGACAACTTTGCCGACGCGCGTCTTTCTGAGGTTTCTCTCTTCCATGCTTAAGCCTCCTTGTTCGCCTGCTCGACCATGACAGACTCAATTCTGGCGATGTTCTTACGGACGTCTTTAATTCTGCTTGTATTGTCCAGCTGGTTTGTCGCATTCTGGAATCTCAGGTTGAATAATTCCTTCTTAGCTGAGACAAGTTCTTCCTTCAGTTCAGCTTCGGATTTGGATCTCAGATCCTCTACATACTTCTTTGATTTCATGCCTGTTCACCGCCTTCTGCTGCAGGAGCCGACTCTTCTACACCGTTCAGCTGCTCTCTTGTATAGATCTTGCAGGTGCACGGTAATTTATGCATAGCCAGACGAAGCGCTTCTCTTGCTGCTGCTTCTTCAACGCCTGCTACCTCAAAGAGCACACGGCCCGGTTTAACAACTGCTACCCAGTATTCTACAGAACCCTTACCGGAACCCATACGAGTTTCAGCAGGCTTTGCTGTGACCGGCTTATCCGGGAAAATATCGATCCAGACCTTACCGCCTCTCTTAAGGTAACGGGTAAGAGCGACACGGGCTGCCTCGATCTGATTGGATCTGATCCAGCACGGCTCTGTTGCAACGAGTGCGAACTCGCCGTAAGCCATCTTAGTGCCTCTTGTCTGCTTGCCTCTCATAGAGCCGCGGAACTGCTTTCTTCTTTTTACTCTCTTCGGCATTAACATTAGCGATCACTCCCTTCCTTATTTCCTTTAGTCGGAAGTACTTCTCCGTTGTAGATCCAAGCCTTTACGCCGACCTTGCCGTACTGTGTATCTGCCTCAGCAAATCCATAGTCGATGTCTGCGCGAAGTGTCTGAAGCGGGATGTTGCCTTCGCTGTATGTCTCTTTACGAGCCATATCAGCACCGCCAAGACGACCGGATACGGAAGTCTTAATTCCCTTTGCACCGGCTCTCATTGTACGCTGCATAGTGGACTTCATTGCACGGCGGAAAGAAATTCTGTTCTCAAGCTGAAGTGCGATGTTCTCCGCAACCAGCTGAGCATCTCTGTCCGGACGCTTTACTTCCTTGATATCAACAAGAACCTTCTTGCCGATCTTCTTTGTTAACTCAGCCTTAAGCTTCTCGATCTCAGCGCCGCCCTTGCCGATTACAAGACCCGGCTTAGCTGTGTAGATGATAACTTTGATACGGCCGGAAGCACGTTCGATTTCGATCTTAGAAATACCTGTGCTGTACAGTCTCTTCTTCAGGAAGGTACGGATCTCATGATCTTCAACGAGGTTATCCGCAAAGTCCTTCTCTGCATACCATTTGGAATCCCATTCCTTGATCACACCGACTCTGAGTCCATGTGGATTAACTTTCTGACCCATAGTGCCCTCCTATTACTTTTCATCCAGAATAATCGTCAAGTGGCTGCAGCGCTTCTCAATGCGATAAGCACGGCCCTGTGCTCTCGGCTGGATGCGCTTCATGATTGTCGCTCTGTCTGCATAGCATGCTGCGATGTAGAGATTGGAGCGGCTCATGCCGTTGTTGTTTTCCGCATTTGCGATTGCGGACTCAAGCAGCTTCTTGATGACTGCGGATGCATATCTCGGGCTGTATGTCAGGATGCCGAGTGCCGTCTCAACGTCTTTGCCGCGAATTGCATCGAGGACAAAGCAGGCTTTCTGAACAGAAATTCTGGCGTAAGAAAGCTTTGCGGACGGTCTCGTCTCTCTCTTAATTTCATTTCTCTCCCGCTTAATCTGGGATCTATGTCCTTTAGCCATTATGACTCTCCTTTCGAATTACGCCGTTTTATCTGCCAGTCTTGGAATCAGACTTGGTATGTCCTTTGTACGTTCTTGTAGCAACGAATTCGCCGAGTTTATGGCCAACCATATCTTCTGTAACGTATACCGGAACATGCTTTCTTCCGTCATGAACTGCAAATGTATGTCCCACAAAGCTCGGGAAGATCGTGGAACGGCGTGACCAGGTCTTAATGACAGCCTTTTCACCAGATGCATTCAGTGCATCAACCTTCTTAAGCAGGCTTTCATCAGCGAAAGGACCTTTCTTTAATGAGCGTGCCATTTAATTACCTCCTTATCTTCCACCCTTGCCGTTTCTTCTTCTTACAATCAGCTTATCAGACTGCTTGTTGTGTTTTCTTGTCTTGTAGCCAAGTGCAGGCTTGCCCCACGGTGTGCTCGGGCCCGGACGTCCAATCGGAGCGCGGCCCTCACCGCCGCCGTGCGGATGGTCATTCGGGTTCATAACAGAACCGCGGACTGTCGGGCGGATACCCATATGTCTCTTACGACCAGCCTTACCGATGTTGATCAGGTTATGCTCACCATTGCCTACAACACCGAGAGTAGCGCGGCATTCGATCGGGATAAGTCTCATCTCGCCGGACGGAAGACGAAGTGTTGCATACTTTCCTTCCTTAGCCATGAGCTGTGCAGAGTTGCCTGCGGAACGAACAAGCTGTCCGCCGCGGCCGATGTGCATCTCTACGTTATGAACAAGAGAACCGATCGGGATGTTTGCGAGCGGGAGGCAGTTGCCTACCTTAATTTCAGCGTCAGCACCGCTGACAACTGTATCGCCGACCTTAAGTCCTTCCGGAGCGAGGATGTATGCCTTAACACCATCTTCGTAGCAGATCAGTGCAATATTTGCGGATCTGTTCGGATCGTACTCGATTGCCTTTACATAAGCAACGATTCCGTCCTTGGAATTTCTCTTGAAATCGATGATTCTGTATTTTCTTCTGTTTCCGCCGCCGCGATGACGAACAGTAATCTTGCCCTGGTTGTTACGGCCGGCGTTCTTCTTCAGTTCTTCCGTCAGAGACTTTTCCGGGCTCTTCTTTGTGATCTCAGAGAAGTCGGAGCCTGTCATGTTTCTTCTGGACGGTGTATAAGGCTTATATGTCTTAATGCCCATGATTGTTCTCCTTATTTTTCATCACGCGCTTACCGGCAATTCCGGTCTGCTCATGCAATGCGCGTATAGTGTCTGAGGCTGCTTAAATCAAAGACCGTTGAAGATCTCGATGTCCTTGCTTTCTTCTGTCAGAGCAACGATTGCTTTCTTTCTCTTTGCAGTCTTGCCTGTGACATAGCCTCTTCTCTTATTCTTGCCGTCAAGGTTCATTGTGTTAACAGACTTAACCTTTACGCCGTCGAACATCTTCTCAACAGCTTCCTTGATCTGGCTCTTGTTTGCTTCCGGATGAACATAGAAGGTATACTTCTTATCACCCATAACATCCATACTCTTTTCTGTGACTACCGGGCGGTCGATCACGTCATAATACTTAAGGTCTGCCATTATGCGTATACCTCCTCAATTGCCTTGACTGCATCCTGGGTAAGGATCAGCTTATTGTACTTCACAACATCATATGTGCTGATGGAGCCTGCAAAGCTTACGGATACGCCCGGGATGTTTCTGCCGGAGAGGATGACATTCTCGTCTACCTTATCTGTGACGATGTATGCCTTCTCAGCCTTCAGATTCTCAAGTGCCTTAACCATTGCCTTTGTCTTCGGAGCTTCGAATGCAAGGCTGTCAACAACGATCAGATCGTTGTCTGCGAGCTTCTGAGAAAGAACGCTCAGAAGAGCTGCCTTCTTCTCCTTCTTGTTCATCTTGAAGGAGTAGTCTCTCGGAACCGGAGCGAATACCACGCCGCCGTGTCTCCACTGCGGAGCTCTTGTGGATCCCTGTCTTGCATGTCCTGTTCCCTTCTGGCGCCACGGCTTAATTCCACCGCCGGATACCTCGGAACGTGTTTTGGCTTTCTGTGTGCCCTGTCTCTTGTTTGCGAGATGCAGGACGACAGCCTGATGTACCAGGTTAGCTTTGATCGGAGCAGCAAATACAGCGTCGCTCAGCTCCATCGTGCCAACTTCCTGGCCATCGATATTATAAACAGATACGTTAGCCATCTTGATTCTTCCTCCTTCTATTATTTATTCTTCACGGATTCCTTGATTGTTACAAGGGATTTCTTCGGGCCCGGAACTGCGCCCTTTACAAGAAGAAGATTGTTCTCAGCGTCCACACGTACGATTTCCAGATTCTGGATCGTTACGCGCTTTGCGCCCATGTGACCCGGCATGCCTTTTCCTTTGAACACACGGCTCGGATCGGAAGAAGTACCGTTAGAACCCTGATGTCTGTGGAACTTGGAACCATGTCCCATCGGTCCTCTGTGCTGTCCGTGACGCTTGATTGTGCCCTGATAGCCCTTACCTTTGGAAATTGCCGTAGCATCGATATGATCGCCTGCTGCGAAGATATCTGCCTTGATTTCCTGACCTGCCTCATATTCAGCAGCATTTTCAAAACGGAATTCTCTTACAAATCTCTTGTAAGAAACGCCTGCCTTGTCGAAAACGCCCTTCTGCGGCTTATTCACAAGCTTTTCACGCTTGTCTTCGAAGCCGACCTGAATTGCATCGTAGCCGTCGTTGTCAACTGTCTTGACCTGTGTTACGAAGCACGGGCCTGCCTGAAGAACGGTTACCGGTGTCAGGGTGCCGTCTTCACTGAAGATCTGTGTCATACCGATCTTCTTTGCAAGAATTGCCTTTTTCATAAATGCATCCTCCTTACAGCGGATTGCGGTTTTCCGCAATCATTCTAATGATGTGTGCCTGTGAGTTACTTGTTCTTCATCTTGATATCGATGTAGACACCGGAGGGCATTTCCAGATGTGCAAGCGCATCTGCAACCTTCTGTGTCGGATTTACGATATCGATGAGTCTCTTATGAGTTCTCTGCTCGAACTGTTCGCGGGAATCCTTATACTTATGTACCGCACGAAGAATTGTAACCACTTCCTTCTTTGTCGGAAGGGGAACCGGACCGCTCACTGCAGCACCGTTCTTCTTCACAGTTTCGACGATCTTAGCAGCCGATGCATCCACCAGAGTGTGATCGTATGCCTTGAGTGTGATTCTCATAACCTGTTTTGCCATAAAAAAAGCCGCCTCCTTTTCGCACTTTTTCCGAGTACGACAAGTGGTGACTGTACACATCTCCGGGCGTGTCGCGATCCTGCTGATCTTAATCGCTTTTCCCGGACCCCTGCCTTGTTAGCAGTTATTCGCACAGTGACTTGTCGCCAGTATCCTTACATGACATTCGCTCCACGGAATTACCTGCCAGCCGGCAGCAACTTCTCGCTTCATTGCTATCATGTCACAGCACCAATCAGTATACAGGAAAGATTTCCTGTTTGCAAGTTAAAATAGAGAAACTTTTT
>JAUNAN010000019.1:22752-24393 GCA_030527595.1 Lachnospiraceae bacterium
TTCTCTTCGGAAGCATCGTCATCCTCATCTTCATCGGATGCCGAACTGCGCTTCCAGAGCTCGGAAAGTACGAACAGCACGATCTCAAAGAGCAGGATCAGGCCGAGAATGATATAGCCCTCTGTGCTCTGCGTCGCGATCACCGCATAGCCGATCAGCGGTATCGTCAGATAGATGTGCTGCACGGAATCTGTCAGCGTCATGATTTCCGTAGCGCCTGTTGTGTCGGAAATACTCAGTACGCTGTACTGTCCCGCCGCGGAATCTGTGATGCCGGTGATTTTATAGGCTGTCATTGCACCGTTTTCTTCGATGAGGATCTTATCTCCGCCCTTCAGCTCGGATGCCGCCTCCGCATCCAGATAAGATACCGATGCATAAGGAAGATTTGTTGTGATGCGGTTAGAGTCGATCACCTTCGTCTGAATACCCAGCATAGGGGGAACAAAAACAGCCCCTGCCGTCAAAAGTGCCGCCAGAAGAATGATCCAGAATATCGTTCTTAAAAATTTAGCCATAGCTTACCCCTTATTTTACGTGTCCTTATTACATACACTTTTTTATTTTAGCATCTCGTTCTCTTTCTGTACACAGTCTTTTTGCCCGAACGCCCGCTTCGATTCCTGCCGTACAGGTGTTTGCAGGTCATCTCACCGGTAAATCACTGCCGCCCGAATCCGATCCATGCCTGCCGGCGGAAGCAGCTTTGTGCTTATTTTTCGAACGATCCGCTTGCATTTATCGTTTTCCCGCCTATACTGAAATCAGAAAAACGCGGGAGGTATCTATGACGCAAACCATCAAAAAGATCGAGGATCTCTCCTTAAATGCCTGGCCGTCGCACCAGATGCAGCTCTATGACGGATGGATTCTTCGATTTTCTTATTTTTATACACACAGAACGAACTGCGTGGAGCAGATCGGCACATCCTCACTCCCTGTCAGTGACAAGATCGATTACTGCGAGTCTGTTTACCGCAGATGGCAGACGCCCTGCATATTTAAGATCAGTCCGGTCGGAGAACCGGGCATGGATGCACTCCTTGCCGGCAGGGGCTATCACACCGAGCACCACACCACCGTGATGACCCGCACTCTTCTTGAGCAGGATCTTCGGTGGAGACCGGAAAAGCGCGGAGACGGTCTGATCTTCAATCTTGAGAATCAGGTCTCTTATCGATGGATAGACGGACTGTTCTCCCTGAAGCACACCGATAATATTATTCACCGGCGCATCGTTCCGGAGATGTATCGCGCGATCCCGAAAGACGTGATCGCAGTCAGCGTGATCGATCGCGAGCGCGTAATTGCGACCGGACTCGGCATTCTGGACCGCGACGATGTGGGCATCTATGCCATTCATGTAGACCCCGCATACAGGAGGATCGGTCTTGCTGCGGATATCTGCCGCACACTCTTTCGCGAAGCGGCTCTTCACGGCGCAACGCATGCTTATTTGCAGGTCGTTACGGAAAACCCTCCGGCACGGGCGCTCTATAAGAGTCTCGGCTTTTCGGAGCATTTCACCTACTGGTTCCGCGTGAAGGATGTCTGAAATTTTACATCGCATAAAAAAACAGCTGCACTTTTGCAGCTGTTTTTTTATGATTCATTTATAGTATGGACAAGCAGCTTCCGCCC
>JAUNAN010000123.1 GCA_030527595.1 Lachnospiraceae bacterium
AATCAAGGAACTGCATGCCGATGATCGTCACATTCGACAGAGTACCATATCCGAGGGCCGACAGCGATCCGAGGGAAAACATGATAATACCAAGCACGATCGTTGATGTATGGCGATTCCATCCGAGCTGATCCTCAAACGTAGAGGCAGCGCTCTCTGTCAGCGCAATCGATGATGTCAGTGCAGCAAAGAACACGAGGACAAAGAACATGATTGCAATGACTCTTCCGATTCCCATGCTGTCAAAAATAGACGGCATTGTGATGAACATCAGAGAAGGTCCGGCTCCGAGGTTCTTTCCTGCATCTGCTCCTGAGAAGGCAAAAACGGCCGGGATGATCATAAGGCCGGCCATAACAGCGATGAGCGTATCAAAAACCTCAACCTGCTCGGTACTCTGCTCGATGGATATATCTTTCTTCATATAGGATCCGAATGTGATCAGAATACCCATAGCGATAGAAAGAGAATAAAACATCTGTCCCAGAGCTGTCACAACTGTCATCCAGGAGAATCTGGAGAAGTTCGGAATGAAGAAATACTTCACACCTTCCAGGGCGCCCGGACGGGTCACTGAGTAAACGGTCAGGATCAATGCAAGTACCACAAGTACAGGCATCATTGTCTTTGTCACACGCTCAATGCCGTTCTCAACACCAAGAAAAATAATCACCAGCGTACATAAAGCAAAAATCGAAAACCAGCCAAACGGCTCCCATCCGTTGGAGATGAATCCGGTAAAGAAATCGGAATCAACCATCGGCTTTGTGCCGTAGCGGATATTTGTCCAGAGATACTTCAGAACCCATCCGCCGATAACAGAATAATACGGGACGATCAGGATCGGAATGACTGCATTGATCCATCCGCCGATCTTTGCAAATTTGCTTTTTGAAAAAGCCTGAAAAGCTCCCACAGGGCTCTTGCCGGTCAGTCGTCCGATGGCTGTCTCCGCCATGATCATCGTATATCCGAATGTAAATGCCAGAACCAGATAAATGACAAGGAACACTCCGCCGCCGTATTTCGCTGCAAGATACGGAAAACGCCAGATGTTTCCAAGTCCTACCGAGGCACCTGCGGCAGCCAGTACGAATCCGAGCTTACCGCTGAATCCTGCTCTCTTTTGCTGATTTTCGTCCATAATTTTCTCCAATACGTTTAATTTATTTTCTGCGCTTTTTCCATAGCGCAGTAACCTTATTATTTTAGTACATCAAACACATTTTTTCAATATTCCTATAAATTTGCAGTGTTTTTTATTTCTTCAGCGTCTTGAGATATGATGTTTTTTCACAAGCTTTGTTCTGACACCGATCATCGCTTTCTTATCAACGGTGAGCGATCATTTTGAAGAAAGAAAAAGAGGAATGGAAAAGGATCCATTCCCCTTAAAATTCATGTTTCTCTCAATTCCCGCCCGGATTTTACAAAACTCACACATCCGTATAGCTTCCGCAGTAAGGACATCTGCTGCTGTATCCCTGTGCCGCCTGATAGCTTGCGCCGCATTGCTTACATTTGATCGAGATAAGATGCTTATCCTCCGGAGCAATAGGCGTATCATCCATCAGCTCCTCCTCAAAATCTATCCTCTCGTGACGGAGCGATGCTTCATCATAACTGTATTTCCCGTTGTACTCAAAGATATCTATTGTCATACCGACCGGAAACAGCTTTGAAGTATCCGTGATCGACGTCGGAAGGACTACTTCTCTCTCCACATGCCGGTCATCAAAGAAATGTACCTTTACATTGATCGGATAGCTGTCATTAACGACAAAAGACTTGTTTTCAGCATAACCATATACTTTTGCAGGGTACTTTTTCCCTTTTTTTCTAATATTCCGCAGCCTGAAGTCATGTACGATCTTGATGCTCATCAGCCCCAGACCGATCACAATAAAGAAAATCGGCAGCAGCACAAATGCACCCCAGAACGCAATACCGATTCCCAGAAACAGAGCCAGAAAAAACAGACCGAAGATTGCAAATACGATACCGATAATGAAAACAGTAAGCAAGATCAAATCCCCTCTTTCAGATTTCCGGCATATGAGATCTCACGCACGAACGTTCCGCACTGTCTGATCCTCAATGCCAACGATATCAGTATAGGCAAAACAGCAGGCAGTTGCAACTAAAAGAGAATTTTCGAATGATGAGCATACATAAAAAAAGACCATCCGTGCCCCGTCTTTGCGGGACAAAGATGATCTTCTCATAGGACTTTTCTTATAATTCGATTGTTTTCTTCGGCTCCGTGAAGGATTCGATCGATGCCGTTCCGTGATCAAAATATAAAACAGCCATCTTTCCGTCATCTTCACTGTACATGCCGCGCAGAGAAGGATTTGCGTCCAGCATTGCCGTCTTTGGCTCTCTTCTCTCATCCGGCACCAGAGTGGTCGTAACACGTATCCACTTATCTTCGCTCATTCCGCTGATCTCAACTTTCGGATTTGCGAGAATCTGCTGATATACCTTCTTCTGATTGCTTGTCGTGATATAGATCTTATTCTCAAATTCACAAACAGCACCAAAAGGTCTGACTCTCGGCTGGTCATCCTCGATCGTTGCCAGATAAAAGGTTCCTGATTTCTTCAGAAAATCCAATACTTCATTCATAGAGAAACTCCTTTCTTTGACGTTGTGCAGTTCTTACTCATAATGACATGATAACACATACGGTCAGAAACGGACATTACAGTGACGCTCTGAAAATAGCGGCAATATCCTGCTCCGCAAGCGGTGCATAGGCATGTTCCAGCCCCTCATTCTCGGCTACATGATGCGCCATCTCATCGATCCGGCTCTCATCGATTCCGACTGCTCTTAGATTCATGGGAATACCGATGCTTTCAAAGAAATCATAGGTCGCATCAATTGCCTGATTTGCGATCTCCATCTGATCCTGATTCCGGTCAATGCCAAACACGTTCACTCCGTACTTCACAAACCGATCCACTGTGTTTTCATTCAGGATGTGCTTCATCCATCTCGGAGTAATGATCGCAAGCCCTTCTCCGTGGGTAATATCATAATATGCACTCAGGGCATGCTCCATTCCATGGCAGGGCCAGCCGGATGCACTGTTGCCGAGAGCCAGGATTCCGTTGCAGCCGAATGTCGTGCACAGCATAAATTCCGCCCTGGCCTTATAGTTTTCCGGATCTTCAAGGATTATTTTTGTATTTTCCATCAGGCTCTTGAGCATTGCTTCGCAAAAGCCGTCATTGAGCAAGGTCGTGTCAGCTGCGAAATACTGCTCGATCGTGTGGTTCATCGCATCTGCACAGCCTGCGGCAGTCTGCCTCTTAGATACGGTGAAGGTATAGGTAGGATCCAGAAAAGAGGCTTCCGGAAAGAGGTGCGAATTTGCGTATAAGACCTTATCGTTTGTCTCCGTTCTGGAAATAACGCCGCAGGCGTCATATTCACTTCCGGTCGCTGCCATCGTCATAATATCCACAATGGGAAGGGCATCCTTTGTACGTGCCTTGTATGTAATCAGATCCCAGGGATCACCATCATATTTTGCACCTGCTGCGATTGCCTTTGAACAGTCGAGAACACTGCCTCCTCCGACTGCCAGAATGACATCAACATCGTTTTCCTTGCAAAGGCGGACTCCCTCCAGCACGCTCGGATCGTACTTCGGATTCGGCTGAATTCCGGAAAGCTCGATCACTTCAAAATCCGCGAGCAGCCCGATCACCTTCTCATATAAGCCTGATTTTTTGATGCTTCCTCCTCCATAGGTGAGAAGCACCTTATGACCGAGAGGCTTCAGTACAGAGGGCAGTTTCGCAATCACGCCCTCCCCAAAGATCAATCTGGTAGGGGTTCTGTAATTAAAATTCTGCATAAGGGGTATCTCCTTCCGATTTTCGGCAATGAAGCAATTTTCTGCTGCCGTTTTTTCTCTATGCTTCTGATACTACACCATCTTCTTTCACCACTTCAAGTATCATTCCCCGCAGAAAGGAGAATCTGCTGAATAACGATTCGGCTTAGAGACAGATTTAAAAAAAGTACTTACATTCCTTAACCAGTTCTGTTATACTCCATTCTTGTAAAAAACAGGTTTGAAATTGGAAACGCACACTCCTTCATTGGATGATAACGAACAACACTTCGCGAATCACGAATGGAGGATTTTTTATGCCCAAAAACAAATTTCAGGATGCTGTCTTTACCGTCATTATGGCTGCGATCATGGTTTACGGAATGATCGTCTACAATGTAGCCCTGAATATGGGATCCGTAACCGGAGAAACTTTTCTTGCCGCACTTCATGAGCTGCCGATCATGGGACCGATCGCGTTTGTCCTTGAATTTTTCATCGTCGGAAAGCTTGCACGAAAAATGGCATTCACCGTAATGCGCCCGACAGACCGTCCCGCATTTATCACCTATGCGATTTCCATCTGCATCTGCTGCGTGATGTGCCCTGTCATGAGCCTCATCGCAACAATACTGTTTAAGGATACCAAGACCTTCGGAACTTTTATCCAGCCATGGGCAATGAATTTCCCCATGGCTATGCTGTATCAGATGTTCTACTGAGGTCCTCTGGTACGCTTCATTTTCAGATTGATCTTCCGTGAACAGAAAGCTGCGGAAGAAGCATAAATTACACAGCTGCTGCATAAAATAAACTCACAGCTGCTGCATTACTTTCAGGGAGCATGGCTTAAGCCATGCTCCCTTTTTTCTTCTCGCTGATGATCACTCGCCATATACCGCTGCATGCGAGCATGCCGGCGCATGGCTCGTTGTTAACACAAAAAAAGCCCGTAATCAAGGGTTTATCCTTGATTACGGGCTTTTCTTATCGTAGCGAGAGGGGGATTTGAACCCTCGACACCGCGGGTATGAACCGCGTGCTCTAGCCAGCTGAGCTATCTCGCCATATCTGTTGTTTATCAGGCGTTTCGTTTGCCTGCCTGATTATTATATAAAAGAGTTCGGATGATGTCAACAATAAATTAAAAAAGTTTTTTGCACATTTCAAACAATTTATCTTAAGCACCCTGGCGGCTCTCAGAAAACTGAAAACTGAGAAACTTTATTTTTCTGTCCCAGCTGACAAAAAGGATCGGGAAAAGCCTTCATCACTTTTCCCGATCCTTCAAAACACTTCATT
>JAUNAN010000020.1 GCA_030527595.1 Lachnospiraceae bacterium
CTGCAGTGTCCAGCACATTTCCGATCTCATCCACAACCGCAAGCTTGCAGCCGGTACGAAAAGCGGGATCCCATCCCAGTACCACTCTGTTTGCGATCGGAGGCTGCATCAGCAGCTGCTTCAGGTTCTTTCCGAAAACCGAGATCGCTCCGTCCTCCGCACGTTCCGTCAGTGCGCTCCGCACCTCGCGCTCGATCGCGGGCGCGATCAGCCGCTTATAGCTGTCGGCTGCGACAGCTTTCAGGAACTGCTTCACATCGGAGCGGTCACAGCGAATCACTTTGCGTTCCAGATACTGCGTGATCTCCTCCTCCGGTGCCTCGATCTTCACGCTCAGAATCTTTTCCTTTTCGCCTCTGTTCACAGCCAGAATGCGATATCCCGGAACAGATCTCACAGGATCACGGAAGTCGTAATACATCTCGTAGACACTCTTTGCCTCCGCATCCTTCGCCGCGGAAACAAGAAAGCCTTTTCTCTCCGTGCGCTCACGGATCCAGGCGCGGCAGGCGGCATTGTCGGAGATCTGCTCAGCCAGAATATCGGACGCTCCCTGGAGTGCATCTTCAACGGTGTCCACTCCTTTTTCCGGAGCAATATAGTTCCGGGCGGCTTCCTCCGGCGAGCAGCTTACATTTCGCTTTCCAAGCAGCTCCGCAAGTCCCGAGAGTCCTTTCTCAGCTGCCATCATCGCTCTTGTTCTTCTCTTGGGACGATAGGGACGGTAAAGATCCTCCAGTGCAACAGCCGTCTCCGCTGCCATGATCTCGCTCCTCAGCTGCGCTGTGAGCTTTCCCTGCTCCTCTATGACGGAAAGGATCTGTTCCCTCTTTTCCTCCAGATTTCTCAGATAAGTGAGACGGGTGCCCAGAGTTCGCAGCTGCTCATCATTTAAAGAACCGGTCTTTTCCTTTCTGTATCTGGCAATGAACGGAATCGTGCAGCCCTCATCCAGAAGCTCCACTGCGGCAAGGACCTGGGCTTCGCGAACCTCCAGTTCTTCGGCAATTTTCTTTTCTATATTCATAGGGATCATTCTCCTCTCTTTCAATCGAGCAGGATGTTCCTCCTGCTCGATGCGTGTGACACACAGGCTTATCACTCAAAACGGGGCTGTGAAACATCATTTCACAGCCCCGACTTTCTCTTTTATTTCATTTTCTTATGCGAGCTCATAGGCCCAGGCCGTGTTCATCTGACCGAGCAGATCGTGTATATTCCACTTGACCGAACTGTTTTCCGGACTGTTCGGATCATTCACGGTAACCATGTCGTCTTCATCGATATCCGTCAACACGATATAGTGACCACCGTCTGTGAAATCACCCTCATAGACAGAGGCAATGATCGGCTTGCCCTCTGTAAGACGTGCGCGGAAGATACCGGCATCCATGCCAACCACTGTAGAACTGAGCCCCAGCTCTTCGCAGCCCGTCTCCATCATCTCCCAAGCAGTTCCGGCACCGTTCACATAGTAATTCTTGGACTCTGCCCACACACCGACCTGAGCCGGATTCCAGTCCGAATTTCCCGTGATTCCCGTATAAACCATGGAAAGACAGGTGGGGCCGCAGCCGTTCAGCGCAAAGAAATCATCGCCGTATGTGAGATATCCCCAGCGTCTGTCCCACTGAATAAAGAGCGGCACCCCGCCCTCTGCGGCTTCTGATGAAATATCGATCTCATCCGGTTCCTGCTGCACACGATCCCGATCCGGATATCCGATCACAAATCCCGCTGTCTCCGGATTCCGGTTCATAAGATCGATCAGATTGTCCGGGACTCCCTGACTTCTCAGTTCCGCGGCATCCGGAATTTCGATCCCCTCCGGAATCGCATACTGTGCTCCGGACACGATCTCTTCTGTACCTGAATCCGCCTCACCGGAAGCGTTCCCGCCTTCCGCGGCATTCACGCTCTCTTCAGCAGAATTTCCGTCTTCCGAAACGGATGTCTCTTCAACGGATATCTCCTCCGAAGAGCTCTCCGCACCGAAAATTTCGGAAATACTCTCCGCGATGCTCTCGCTCTCGGGAGATGCCGCGCTCTCGACGCTGCGGACTGCAAACATAGAAAGCGCAAAAATCACCACGCTGGAGCTCACACGGAAGATCAATCGTCTCAGCTTTCTCTTCCGCATGCGGTCCAGTCGAACCTTACGCCGGTCCTCGTAGGTATCATCCTGTTCCTCTGCAATCAAGGCAGCCTGTTCCTCTTCGGAGAGCGGATCCTCGATCCAATCCGCGTTTCCGTGGATCATATCGAGCGTATCGAGAAGCTCCTCCTCCATCTGCTCCAGCTGACTTGCTGCCAATTGTTTCTGTTCCTTCATTAAATAACCTCTTAATCTACACCCACCTGTACTTACAGGACGAAAACGTTCTTCGCTGCCGGGCCCCTCTTTGGAGTCCCCTGTAAACTGCCGATGACTGCCCCCTTACAGCTTTCCGGCATTCCCCGATACCGGCTTCGACAGTTGATTAAGAGAGATCATACTCTCCCATTTATAGTCCTACTATTATATCAGAGAATATGAAAAATGCAAACACTCAGGCGAGCTCCGCAATGAGACCGCCAAGTCCCCCCTCTTCGTAAAGATTCTTATAGTAGCCTACCTCGTCCTTGATGATCGCATCGATCGTCTGCATTCCCAGCAATTCCACCGGTGCCTGATCATCCGTGAGAATACGGTTTTCACTCTCCCAGGTGCTGAGGCCGCCTGCCACAACAGTCATCATTGCCTTCAGCTCCGCATTCTCCAGAGTGTCTGTATTTGAGAGAAGTCCCGTCTTTGCGGAATCGTTCACCGAGGCAAAAAGCTCCCTGTTTGTGGATCCGATCACATCCGCGGTTGTCACGCAGGGAAACACACCTGAGATCGTGTCCGCCAGATAAGAAGCAATATTGTTTTCATCTGCAGAGAACATGTTCAGGTTTACGACCATCACTCCGTCATCCGCAAGATGATCCTTTACCAGAGTGAAAAATTCCACAGAGCTCATCTGAAACGGAATTGTAATGTCCTGATAAGCATCCACCATAATCACATCGTATTTCTCCGTATCCACATTCAGGTATGCGCGGCCGTCATAGGTGGCAACGGGAATCGAGGCATCCAGATCAAAATAGGTATGCGCCAGATCTGTGATCTTTTCATCGATCTCCACGCCTACGATGTCCGCCTCCGGAAAATATCTCTGCAGCTGCGCCGCATAGGTACCGGTTCCCATACCAAGGATCAGCACCTTCGGATCTTTCTTTCCGGCCATAACCGGTGCGGCAAGCGCATAATCATAATACATTCCCGTCAGACCTTCATTTTTCATGCGGATCGACTGAACGCCGAAGAGGACATTGGTGGAAAGGACTGTCTGCCTGTCATCCTCCTTGACCTGCAGATAATTATAAATAGACTCTCCCTCATAGGTGAGACCATTTTCCCAGAAAGCGAAATGATCCGTGTGTCCGAAAAGACTGCATAAAACGAACAGGATCACGCTGACTGCTGCTGCTTTTTTTCCACCCCCGCGAAAAATAAAATAAGCCAGTGAAATAGCCAGCAGTATGCCGGAAAAGATCAAAAAGGTGGCTGAGGTTCCGACTGCCGGAATCGACACAAAGGTTGGGACAAACGTACCGATAATGCTTCCGATCGTATTGCATGCTCCAAGCTTGCCGGCAATACTTCCGCTTTCCTTCAGATCCGACACGGTCGCGCGGATCAGGGACGGTGTCACGGTTCCCAGAAGAAATAAAGGAAATACAAAAAGGATCATACAGGTTAGAAAGGCTGCCCAGATCAGCAGATTTGTATCTACGGCAATGATCAGAACACCTGTGATCGCAACGATGATATATTTTCCGACGAGAGGAATCGCCGCGATCCAGACCGCTGCGATCATGATCCTCCTGAACAGACGGGAGGGATCCGGATCCTTATCCGCCCATCTGCCTCCGAATACATTGCCAAGTGCCATAGCGATCATGATCGTTCCGATAATGATCGTCCAGACGATCTGGGAGGAGCTGAAATAGGGCGCAATCAGTCTGCTTGCACCGAGCTCCACAGCCATGAGAGCCATTCCCGAAAAAAACTCGGTTAGATACAGGTACCATTTTCTCTCTAAAATATCTTTCTGCATATTTCAGATCACTCCTTCTCTCCACCTTCCCGGTAGTTTGTTTTCCCGGTTCCGATCCGATAATCCCAGTAGGCATTGACTGCCTCCTGATTTAAATTCTCACCGATCACAATGATCACTCTCTGACCTTCGGGAATCGGCTGGACATCTATTTTGTCACCGGCAGCATTCAGCTCAAACCAGCGTTCTTCCTCGTCCCTGGCAAAGCCCTTTATGCGGAAGATCTGTCCGGCAGCTTTATCCTTCATAAGACGCCCGATCTTTTCTTCCAGCATCTTCGGTGTATCATCCATTTCCATGTAAAACAGAGACCGGAACCCGTACTCATCGCTTTGCAGAAGCTTCACATGATCATAAAGTGTATAGGACGCCTCCTCGATTTTCTTCCAGTCGCTCTCATCAAAGGCATCCCACTCCCTTGTGATCACATCTCTAACCGGACGGAATCTCCTCTCGCAGTGAAATTCCGCAAAAGCCTCCTGAATCCTGTTCAGAGTCAGCTCGACTGTCTCCGTCGGGATCCCCCTTGTTTTGCTGAAAACAAGCTTTCCCGCATTCGCGCTCTGGGACACGATCAGATACCTTGCCTCTGCTGTGAGGACTTCCGGTAATTCTGCTTCTATGATGCAGAGCACGCTTCCGATTTCATACCAGCGATTCAGAGGCTCCTCATGGAGAAGATCAAAAAACTCGTCCACATCAAATACACCTGAGGGTTCGATCAGCACGCGGTCATACCCCAGCATTCCCAGTGCGATCAGCTTTGACTTCAGTCTTCTCTTGTGACAGTCGTAATCATTTCCTCCCACTACCATCTCAAGATCACACTGCGGACCCTCAAGTTCCTTAAGCAGCAGCATATCCACATTGATCGCACCGTAGTCATTTTCAAGAACAGCGATACGCTTCCCCTGATCCATGAGATGACGGGCATATCTTTTGATAAAAGTTGTCTTACCTGAGCCGAGAAATCCGGTAATCAGATCAATCTTAATCATAATTCACCATCTTCAAAAATCGGGAGCCCGTCCGCAGACGGAGCTCCCGGTTTATTTTTCGAAAAGATCTGTATCTTTCCCTGTTCCTTCATTTTCCGATTATGCCTGCATCAGCTCGTCAGCCATCTGCTTGACAGCTGCATCATCCTTCAGAGCGGATTTAATCGTAACAACCGTTTCTGTAAAAGTGATGTTCTTGCTCTTCTCGAACATGCCCTTCATCACTCTTGCGGCTGTCGGAGCCCAGGTTCCGTTCTCGATCAGTGCGATCGTACGGTTCTGATACTGTCTTTCTGTCAGATGCTCGATAAAGGTCTTCATAGTCGGGAAGATATCACCGTTATAGGTCGTTGTAGCAAGAACGATTCTGTTATAACGGAACGCATCCTCAACAGCCTCAGGCATATCATCTCTTGCAAGATCCGCAACGGAAACCTTCGGGCAGCCCTTTGCCTTCAGTTCCTCGGCAAGCATGAGCGCCGCTTTTTTTGTATTTCCGTAAACAGATGTATAGGCAATGAATACACCGTCCGATTCCGGCTGATAGGAAGACCAGGTGTTATAAAGATCCAGATAATAGCCCAGATTTTCAGAAAGCACCGGTCCATGAAGCGGGCAGATCACGGCAATATCCAGGCCAGCTGCCTTCTTCAGCAGATTCTGCGCCTGCATGCCGAACTTGCCGACGATACCGAAGTAATAACGGCGTGCCTCGCATGCCCATCCCTCCGGATCTTCCACGTCATTCGCGCCGAACTTGCCGAAGGCATCTGCGGAAAACAGAACCTTATCCTTGCTGTCATATGTGACCATAACCTCCGGCCAGTGAACCATGGGTGCAAACACAAAGGTCAGCTCATGGGATCCGAGGCTCAGTGTCTCGCCGTCCTTCACGACCTGTCTCTTCATGTTCGGATCCAGATCAAAGAACTGCTCCATCATGACAAAGGTTTTTGCATTTCCAACGACAGTGGTATCCGGATAAACCTCCAGGAAATTTGCAATGTTTGCGGAATGATCCGGCTCCATGTGCTGTACGATGAGGTAATCCGGCTTTCTGTCACCGAGCACTTCGGAAACATTTGCCAGCCACTCCTCTTTAAAGTTCACATCTACCGTATCCATGACAGCGATCTTTTCATCTAAGATCACATAGGAGTTGTATGCCATACCGAGAGGAACCACATACTGTCCCTCGAAAAGATCAACCTGATGATCATTGACACCTACATATCGAATATCGTTTGTTACCTTCATTTTTCTCCTATTCTCCTTTATTTTTCAAGGGAAAGTAAATTGGTCGATCGACCTCACAAATAGTAGTTATACTGACAAAACTATTATATCGGTTTACAGCCGAAATACAAGTAAAAACAGGATTTGAGACGACGATGCTTCAGCCGTTTTTCTCATCCTCAGGGGATCGATCCACAGACTTCCAGAAGCCCCGTATCAGTTCCTCTGCCTGACCCAGATCACAGGATCTGTTGTCGCTCCATTCCGCAGGAAAAAGACTCCTGTACCCTCTTTCCGAAAATCTCCGATCCAGAAGCAGGATCACACCCCGGTCATCCTTTGTCCGAATGACACGGCCTGCTGACTGCTGGACCTTGTTCATTCCGGGAAAGCGGTATGCAAAATCGAATCCGCTCTCTCCACGGGCATCGTAATATGCCTTCATGAGCTCCGTCTCTCCCGATACCTGGGGCAAGCCGCAGCCGACCACGATCGCACCGATCAGTTTTTCTCCGGTCAGGTCCATTCCTTCCGCAAACATACCGCCCATCACACAGAAGCCCACCAGTGAGTGCTCCGGATTCTCATAAAAATTTTCCAGAAAGATTTCTCTGTCTTCCTCCCCCATCGAAGGGCTCTGCATGACCCAGTTCACATCGCTGTTCCCGTATTTATCCCGAAAGACGCAAAAAGTATCCCGCATCATTTTATAGGAAGGAAAAAAAGCAATGTAATTGCCTGTTCTTGCGGAGGCAGTCATCATGATATAATCCGAAATTCTCTCATACATCTCCGGCGTTCGTTCCCGATAACGGGTATCCACATCCCGTCCGATCAGCAGCAGACGATGATTTGTATCAAACGGAGACGCAATATAGACAGCTGCGCTTTCCTCGCGGCTCGTTAAAAGTGCTTTATAATACCGGATCGGCAGAAGCGTTGCGGAAAAGAACACTGCACTCCTGCATTTATCCGCATACTCGGTAAGGCGTTTTCCCGGATTCCTGCACCGCAGATGGAGACGAAACTCACCGCCTTCCTCCTTCTCAAAATCCGCGTAAGCCTGATAGTTCTCATCAAAGGCCATCGCCGTGTTCACGAAGCTGCGGACCTCAAAATAAAAATCAGACAGCTTTTCCTTCAGATCGCCGTCCTTTGTATCATGGAAAAAGCGAAGCAGTGTCTCCTCCAGTTTCTGCGCCTCAAGAATGACTCCGTGGATCTCCTCCTCACCATAGACACGCCGTATCACGCACTCCCGTCTCAGAAGAAGCATCTTTTTATTCAGTGCTTCCAGCCTCTTAACTAGCTGCTTATGCCCCTCTCCCACTGCTCTTTTTGCAGCCAGAATATGCTCCTTTACCAGATCTGCACTGTACATTTCTCTGCCGCGGTCTACGAGGTTGTGCGCCTCATCTACGAGCAGGATGTACGCACCATGCCTTCCCTCTCCGAAAAAGCGCTTCAGCGAAGCATCCGGATCAAAGGCATAGTTATAATCTCCCAAAATACAGTCGGACCACGCAGTCAGATCCAGACCCAGCTCATAAGGACAGACCTGATACTGCCGTCCCTTCTCCTTCAGCATTTCCGATGTAAACAGGCTGTTTTCTCTCAGACAGTCATAGAGTGCCTCATTGATCCGGTCAAAATGTCCTTTTGCATAGGGACAGGCATCGGGCGTACAGCGGGGTTCCGAGAAAGGACAGGTCTTTTCCTTCGCCGTCAGCATGACTCCGTTCATTGCAAGTCCCTTCTTCCGAAGGATCTGAAGTGCCTCACTTCCGGCTCTTCTCGTCTCATTCTTTGCTGTCAGATAAAATATTTTATCCGCCATTCCGCTTCCGACTGCACGGACCGCAGGATAGAGACATGCCATCGTTTTTCCGACTCCTGTCGGAGCCATCAAAAACAGCTCCTCCTCTTTTTCAATCGCATTCCACACCCCTGCCACCAGACGCTTCTGTCCTTTTCGATAGGGGAACGGAAATTGCAGCTGTTCCATGGAAGCAGTTCGCGCCCGGCTGTGCTCCGCAAGCCAGTCGGCCCACTTTCGAAATTCCCGAATCAGCTCCCAAAACCATTCTTCTATTTCTTCTCTTGAAAATACCTGAAAAAACTTATTCGTCTCCTCCGTATCCAGATTGGCATATGTCATCTGTACAGCAATCTGATCCGGTGACGGATTCTCCTGAAGATACATCGCAGCATAGCATTTTGCCTGCGCGAGATGAACCGGTATCGGCTCCTCCATCTTCTGAACATCGCGGTACATTCCCTTTATTTCATCGATCACCGGAATACTGTCCTTCTGTTCCGGGATCAGACCATCTGCCCTGCCTTCAAGTGTCAGGATAAAATCAGGAAACTGCCGCACAAAAAGAAGCGGCACTTCGCTCTCATAGCCGCTTTTCTGTGATTTCTGGATTTTCTTATGGATACGCGTACCTGCCAGCATGGCTTCGGTATCGGAAGCAAACTGCGTACCGGTATCAATATCGCCACTTCTGAACAAAAATTCAACAAGCTCCCTCACGGATATACGCACGCTCAGAATTGCATCCGTCTCCCTGACCTCATCTTTTTCCGGAATTTGATCTACTCTCATACTGTGATTATAACACAAAACAGCATCTCCCTTCCGGAAGATGCTGTCGGATTTTCATATGAATATCTTTTCTTTTTATACTGCCCGCGGTGCCACAGGCACCGCAGACTGTACAAGATGAGATCAGACCTTGACTCTGTTCTTTCTCATATCGAATGCAACGGATCCGATAATGATGAGACCCTTGATGATGTTTGTGACGTTATCGTCGACACCCATCATGACCAGACCGTTGTTGATAACGCCCATGATCAGGATACCGCAGATAACACCGGAGATACGGCAGATACCGCCTGTCTGGGATGTTCCGCCGACAGTTGCTGCTGCGATCGCATCCAGCTCGTAGTTCAGACCTGTTGTGGACGGGTCTACAGATCCTGTACGTCCGCCCAGAAGTACGCCTGCTACTGCTGCGCACAGGGAGCACCACATATATACCTTTACCAGAGAATGCTCTACGTTGATTCCGGCTACTCTTGCTGCCTGATCATTTCCGCCGATCGCATAGATGCTCTTGCCGAATCTTGTGAAGTTCAGCATGAAGCCGAGGCAGATGCAGAAGATCAGGAATACGACTACGATCATGTAGAACGCACCGGAGTGGAATCTTCCCAGGAAACGATAGCCGTCGGAAAGATTGGATACCGGCTTGTTGGAGATCATCTTTGCGGTCGCACGGCACATCAGCTGTGTGCCCAGGGTTGCGATGAACGGATGCAGATGCAGATATGCGACCATTGCGCCGTTCAGGAATCCGACAAAAACGCCGATCGCTACTGCTGCCAGAATACCTACGATTGCGGGCATCGTGCTTGTGCCCCACAGCTTGCTGCCGCCTTCAAGCTGGCACAGAGCTGCGCCGACTACGCCGGACAGAGCTGCTACCGCACCTGTGGAAAGGTCGATACCCTTTGACAGGATCGCAAGCGCAACACCGAATGCCATGATTCCCTTTACGGACTCGGATGTCAGAAGGGTCGTTGCATTGCCTACTGTGGCAAACTTGCCGCCTGTGGCAATGGATGCCAGAACAACCAGTACGATCAGTACCACCCAGATACCGTTATCAGATACCCAGCTGTTTTTCTTTGCTGCTTTATCCATACTTTTACTCCTTAACTATTTCTCTTAAGGATCAGCCTCCGCCGATCCCCTGTCTGGTTTCGTTTTACGCTTTGTTCTTCAGATCTTCCACTGCGGATCCGCCGGTTGCATAACGCATCAGCAGCTCCTGGGAGAACTCTTCACGTGACAGCTCTCCTGTCTTCTCACCCTCGTGCATGATTACGATCCTGTCTGAGCAGCCCATGACCTCAGGCATTTCGGAGGAGATTACGATGACCGCCTTGCCCTCGCCTGCCAGCTTTGAAAGCAGCTCGTGGATCTCGGACTTCGCTCCGACGTCGATTCCTCGTGTCGGCTCGTCTACGATCAGGATATCCGGAGCGGTCAGAAGCCATCTTGCCAGCAGTACCTTCTGCTGATTTCCGCCGGACAGGTTCATGATACGTGTCTGCCACGTCGGAGTCTTTGTACGGATCTTCTCATTGAATTCCCGTGTATCCTCAAGCATCTTCTTGTGATTCATCGGGAAGCCGTATGCCTTCATGTTCGCGATCGTTGTATTATCGATGATCGAGCCAAGACCTACGATTCCGTTTCCGCGGCGGTCCTCTGTCAGCATGCCGATGCCGTTCTTGATCGCATCTGCCGGGCAGGTGATATGAAGCTCTTCGCCGTTCTTATAGACCTTGCCGCCTGTCTTCGGTCTCATGCCGAAGATCGTCTCCATCGTCTCTGTACGGCCTGCGCCGACCAGTCCCGCAAAGCCGAGGATCTCTCCCTTACGCACCTCGAAGGATACGTCCTTTACTGCCTTGCCGGAGCTCAGATGCTCTACCTTCAGGATCACGTCACCGATCGGGCACGGGATCTTCGGGAACATGTTGTCGATGGAGCGGCCGACCATCATCTTGACCAGCTTCTCATTGTCGAGATTTGCCGCTCTGTCCGTGCCGACATACTGGCCGTCACGGAAGACCGTGATATCATCACTGATGCGGAAGATCTCATCCATCTTGTGGGAAATATAAATGATGGCTACATTCTTGGCCTTCAGATCATTGATAATACGGAACAGGTCCTCTACCTCTGCATCTGTCAGCGCCGATGTAGGCTCATCCATGATAACGATCGATGCATTGTGGGATACCGCCTTTGCGATCTCTACCATCTGCTGCTTTGCGACCGTCAGATCTTTCATCTTTGCTCGTACGTCAACGTCGAGGTTCAGCTGCTTGAACAGATCCTCTGCGTCCTTGTACATCTTCTTATTGTCTACCGCAAAGCCCTTGCCGCCCTTCAGCGGTTCGCGGCCGAGCCACAGGTTGTCTGCTACCGTTCTCTCAAGGACCGGTGACAGCTCCTGCTGGATCATTGTGATTCCTGCATGAATGGAATCCTGGACGCTCTTGAAATGAACCTCCTCACCCTTGTAGATGATCGTTCCCTCTGTGACCGGCTGCATACCGATCAGGCACTTCATCAGGGTCGATTTTCCGGCACCGTTCTCTCCCATCAGGGTGTGTACGGTACCCGGTCTTACCTGCAGTTCTACTCCGTCAAGGGCTTTTACACCCGGGAAGTACTTGCAGATGCCGTGCATTTCCAATACATATTCATTGCTCGCCAAGTTCTTCACCTCAAGTCTCATCTTGCCCGCCGAGGCGGGAATTCACATTGGTTGAATGACTTCCTTTCTCCCCTCACCAAAAGAGAAAAGATTTTTCCGAAATATTATCGGAAATAAAAAGAACGCGGATGCCGGGCACCCCGGCACCCGCGTTCTTAAAAAATACACTTTTCAAACATCACGGGAGCGAATCGCTCTCTTCAGCTCATTACTCGTAATCTGCTACGTTGTCAGCAGTAACCGGCTCGAACGGAACCCAGAGGATGTGTCCTGTATCTGCATCTACTTCGAAGCTTGTGCCTTCGTTAAGAGCAGCGCCTGTGATCAGGTTTACGCAAGCCTGAAGCGCACCTGCACCCTGGCCGACCGGATCCTGGAATACTGTCATGGACAGTGTGCCTGCTTTGATTGCTGCGCAGCCGTCAGCTGTAGCATCGATACCAACGACAACCGGACGATCCTCAAGAGCGATGCCTGCGGACTCCAGAGCTTCGATTGCACCAAGTGCCATCTCGTCGTTGTTGGAGATGATCGCATCCGGAACATTGCCGGAGGAGATCAGTGTGCTGACCTGGTTCATAGCCTCTGCACGATCCCATTCGCAAGCAAGATCTGCCTGAATCGGAGTTGCGTTCAGACCGTTGTCTGCCATAGAGGACTTAGCAAAGTCTGTACGCTGTGTTGTGTTTGTAAGACCAAGTACGCCGCAAAGCATGACGTATGTGATATCTGTCTTGCCCTGCTCAGAGAAGTAATTAGCAAGGAACTCACCCTGGTAAGTACCTGCCTGTCTCTCATCAGAGGAAACGCAAACTGCGCTGTCTGTCAGATCACCGAGGTTCTCCGGAAGTCTGTTAACGAAAACGACCTTCATATCGCCGGCAGCTTCGATGCACTGTGCGGTTGTAGTCGGGTCTACCATGTTAACGATAACTGCCTTCTGACCTGCGTTCTTTGCAGTCTCAATGAAGGAAAGCTGCTTATTTACGTCGTTCTGAGCGTCCTGGGAAGAAAGGTTGATGCCCATCTCCTTAGCTGCATCTGTAGCTGCTGCCTCAACAAGGCTCAGGAACTGATCGCGGCTGGACATGATCAGTGTGATGTCGCCGATGTCAGATGCGTCTACTGCTGCAGCGCCTGCGTCAGCTGTGCTCTCTGCTGCTGTGGAAGCTGCAGTAGAAGCTGCTGTGCTTGTGGATGCAGCGGATGATCCGCATCCGACGAGACCGAATGCCATAACAGCTGCCAGGCTGATGGCTGTAAGTGCTCTTTTTTTCATGTTTACTCCTTTTCTTCTGTTGTGTGACTGTTTATGTGCCTTTATTTTATTATCTGCAGCTGCCGTTATTCGCATGAGGACTGTACCTTCTCACCATAAGATACAATCCGGAATCCAGGCGGTTAAAAGCAGGCAGAGAACAAAATCAAAAATTACGATATGTTGTTTTCCGTTTTTTTCAATACCGTCATATAATTGTTTTTTGCACGCTTTTCATTATACTTGTTTTTGGTTATATTACCTTATATATTTTGTTGTATTTTTATTTTTTTGTACGTTTTTTTCACAAAAAACTTCAGTATATTGCTTTTGTCTCTATTTTTCACCGGAAATTCAAACATTTCTTTACTTTTGCCGCAAGATTTACCTATAACTTCACCACATATTGTTTCAATTCGTTTCAAATCTATTTTTTTTAAGATCTTCTCTGCAATTTTCGTCTCTTTTCGCGCAGAATAATGTCCACTTTATTTGAAATTGACTCGACATTTACTCTCTGTTAACATTAAAACAGGTCTCTGCACAGCAATATCGGAAATTTTCTCCGGTTTCCTGTACTTGTTAAAATGTATTCATTTTACGTATGGATCCGGGACGGCGGCTGTACAGAAATGTTCCCTAAAAATGTTTACTTTCCTGTTTTCGCTTTAGGAGGATTCCGGATATGAAACCAGTCCCAAATGATTTTAAATCCGTTTTTGCTGACGGCATTCTGCCCCGCATCATGCAGGCAAACCGACAGGAATATAATTCCAAAAAGCATGACCGCCCCATGCACTCTCACAACTCACTCTGCGAGCTCCTTCTCTGCTACAGGGGCACCGGTATCTATAATGTCAACAACGATACCTACGAAGTACACGAGGGCGATCTTCTTTTCTATAATGTAGGAGAGCTGCACGAGGTAGTTTCCACCACCTCCTCGGAGATCGGAACCTACTGCTTCGGATTTTCCAATGTACAGTTTCTCGGAATGCGGAAAAATCAGCTTATTCCCGATGACAGCTCGCACGTGCGCTCCTCAGGATCGGATTATCCGCTGCTCGCCTCTCTCTGTGACCGGCTGCTGGATCTCGACAGCAGTGATCCGATGCAGGCTGCATTGATTCAATCCATGGGCATCGCGATTCTTCTGACCGCAGTCCGCCTCCCTGCCGAGCCGCGGCAGCAGTCGGCGCTCACTGCCTCTTCCGAGCTCACCTTCCTTGTGAAGGATTATATTAATGCGAACTACACGGAGAATATAAAGCTTGAGGATATTGCAAATGCGCTTTCTTTCAGTGCATCCTATATTTCCCACACGTTTAAAACCACAACCGGATACTCTCCCGTGCAGTATCTGATCCGATGCAGAATCGGTCTTTCCCAGACACTGCTTATTTCCAGTGAAATGTCAGTCACGCAGATCGCGGCTCAGGTGGGATATGCCAACTCCAATCATTTTCAGACTCTGTTCAAGCAGGTAGTCGGCATTTCCCCTCTTCAATATCGGAAAAAGTATCTTAAGAATTTGCACGGCGACAGAAACCAGACCTGACAGGCTTTTACAGGTCCGCTGCCGGCAGTCGGAGATCCGTATTATATATGTATTTCCTTTCTCCACTGTCCCTTGTATTTTGCCGGCTTCCGATGTAAAATCTTGAGAAGCATATAATGCAAAGAAATACTTGAACATAAGACTAGGAGGTCCGCATGAAGGCACTTGAGGAAAAGATTCGCAGAGACGGTCAGGTCAGACCCGGAAATATTCTGAAGGTAGACAGCTTTCTGAACCATCAGATGGATATTGAATTCATTAACGAAATCGGAAAAGAATTCCACAGACTTTTCGGAGACAGACCGATCAACAAGATCCTTACCATTGAGGCATCAGGTATCGGTATTGCATGCCTGACCGCACAGTATTTCAACGTGCCCGTAGTATTTGCCAAAAAGTCCCAGAGCGTAAACCTGGATGGTGATCTCTACTGCACAAAAATCGCCTCCTTCACTCATAAGCGCACCTATGACGTCATTCTCTCCAAGAAATTCCTTTCCGCAGAGGATCACGTACTTGTCATCGATGATTTCCTTGCAAACGGCTGCGCGGTAGAGGGTCTGCTTGACATTATCAATAAGGCAGGTGCTACCCTGGAGGGTGTCGGCATCGTCATTGAAAAGGGCTTCCAGGAAGGCGGAAAATCACTTCGCGCCAAGGGCATTGATGTAAAATCTCTTGCGATTATCAAGGGAATGACAGACACGGATATTGAATTCGAAGAACAGGACGACTAATGACATACGAAGAAGCGAAAGCGAAGCTGAAGGTGTTCGGACAGGAACACCTTCTTCATTATTACGAAGAACTTTCCGAAAATGAGAAAACTGCTCTCCTTGAACAGATCTCCTCTCTTGACTTCTCCTATTTAAAGGAATTCGGAAAGCGTTCACTCCCGCAGAGCAGAGGCGAGATCTCACCCATACGCGCCATGCGTGAGCAGGATATTGCCCCGCAGAGGGAAAAGCTCTCGGAAACAGGTCTGCAGGCGATTCGGGACGGCAGGCTCTGCGCCGTACTGCTCGCAGGAGGCATGGGTACCCGCCTCGGCTTCGACGGTCCCAAAGGGACGCTGGATATCGGAAAGACCAGATCTGTTTTCATTTTTCAGAGACTGATCGAAAACCTGAAGGAAGTTACGGATGCTGCGGGCACAGCGATCCGTCTCTTTATCATGACCAGCGATAAAAACGGCGCCGAAACCCGCTCTTTTTTTAAAAAACATGATTATTTCGGCTATCCCGAAGAGAAGATCTCCTTCTTTGTCCAGGATATGGCTCCCGTGGTGGATGATGCGGGAAAGGTCCTCCTTGAGACTCCCGGTAAAATTGCCACATCTCCCAACGGAAACGGCGGATGGTTCCGCTCTCTCGCGGGCGCGGGTTTTCTCGATCTGCTGAATCGCGAAGGTATTGAGTGGATCAATGTCTTCTCTGTGGACAATGTACTTCAGCGTATTGCGGATCCTGCCTTTTTCGGTGCGGTGCTTGAAAGCGGTTTTGCCTCCGGCTCCAAGGTCATCCGCAAGGCGAACCGCGAAGAAAAAGTAGGCGTCATGTGTCTCGATGACGGAAAGCCTTCCGTAATCGAATATTACGAGATGACTGAAGAGCTTCTGGATGCAAAGGACGAGAACGGTGAGCCCGCTTACAATTACGGTGTGATATTAAACTATCTGTTCCGCATCGCGGATCTGACGGAGATCATGAATTCCCGTATGCAGATCCATTTTGCACACAAGGCAGTCTCCTGCCTCGGACCGGACGGTCTGCCTGTGATCCCCGATGCACCCAATGCCTGGAAGTTTGAGCTGTTTATCCTCGATCTCATTCATGAGCTCTCCGGCTGCCTGCCCTATGAAGTGGTTCGTGAGAAGGAATTTGCGCCGGTAAAAAACAAGACCGGCAGCGATTCTATTCTGTCCGCTCAGGCACTTTTGGAGCAAAACCACATCACACTGTAAGGAGTTTTTATTTTGTCAACTCAAAACCCACGCACATTTACGCTCCGACCGGCAGTCCGCATTGCCGGCTGGAGCGTTCTGCTTATCTGGCTGCTTCTGCATGCACCTCTCTTTTTCAGCGAAGCAGCCGACGACGTCACCGGTCTTGCCGGTCTGCGGCCGCTCCTTCTGCTTCTGCAGATTCTGATGATTGCGGTCTGCTGCCTCATTGACCTCTATATCAGCAGGATGCGGACACGGAAGCCCGGAAGCGAAACACGTCTTACTTCCTTCCTGAAGAAGCACGAGGATGCAGGTTCTGTCCTGAAGGGCTGTATGCTTGCCGTCATCATCGCCGCGAATTCCCTGTTCAGCTACCAGCTGATCGAACTGATCTCCAAGAACAAGACCTGGACGATCCTTCCCGAGTATGTTTTCCTGAACTGGCTGATCACTCTGATGATCTACCTGTTTCTGGTTCTGCTCACAAATTCAGTCTCCGTCGGAATGATCATCGGAAATTTCTTTTTTGTGATCCTGTCGATGGTGAACTATTTCGTCTATCTGTACAGAGGCATTCCCTTTCAGATCGTGGATGTGACGGGCATCCGGACAGCCGTCACGGTCACTGCCGGCTATGACATCATCCTGACCTGGCAGATGGTCACCGCTGTCACGATCACGTTCTGCATCAATTCACTGTATTATCAGATCAGATGCTTTCATAACGCACGTTCCATTCCCGGAAAGCTGCTCTCCCGTGCCCTGGCTCTCGGAATCGGGCTTGCGTTTTACGGAATTTTCATCCTCTCTCCGATCTTTCAGGCCTTCAATGTGCAGCCGTATTTCTGGAGACCGAATGACTCCTATAATTCCTACGGACTGGAAACCGCCTTTCTTGCATTTGCAAGAGAAGCCTTCCCGAAAAAACCGGAAACCTACTCAGAGGCAAAGACAGCTTCCCTGGAAGAAGCTTATTCGGGAAATAAAAACACAGCAGATGAGGATGCACCCGAGAATATCATCGTCGTCATGAATGAGTCCTTTTCGGATCTGGAGATCTACCCCAACGTGGAGGTCAGCACGGATCCCATGCCGTTTCTGCGCTCTCTCACCGAGAACACGCAGACAGGGCCTCTCCTGGTCTCGGTGCAGGGCGGTTATACGGCCAATACGGAGTATGAGTTTCTCACCGGAAACTCTATGATGCTCTCCCCGAACTCCATTCCCTACACGACCTATATTCAGGAGGAACAGTATACGGTTGCATCGATACTTGCGGAGCAGGGCTACCGCACAGAGGCCCTTCATCCCTATTACGACTCCGGCTGGAGAAGGGACAGCAACTATCCTCTGCTCGGTCTCGCAGACTTCCGCTCCCTGGATCATTTCAAGAAATTCGGATACAGCACGGTCAGAGGCTATGTCTCGGACGATTCCGATGTGGACTATCTGATTCATGAGATCGAGGCCAAGGAGGATGGAGAAAAGCTCTTTCTCTTTAACGTGACCATGCAGAATCACGGCGGATACACCTATGACGGCTCTGAGTTTAAGAACACCGTTCATCTGAAAAATTATGAGGGAACCGAAGATGAGCTGAACCAGGCAGAACAGTATCTGTCTTTGATCTCCCTCACAGATCAGTCAATGGAGAAGCTCATTACCTATTTTGAGAATTCCGATGAGAAAACACTGATCCTGTTTTTCGGCGATCATCAGCCGAGCATCGCAAACGGCTTCTATGAGTCGGCATTGGGAAAGACCTCAGAGGAACAGGACTTCTCCGACAAGCAGCTCCAGTACCAGACAGTCTACTATTACTGGGCGAATTACGATATTCCCGAATCCGCCGGTGAGATGATGAGTGCAAATTATCTGGGTGCCCGCCTGCTTGAGCTTGCGGGACTGGAGCTCTCCGGTTATCAGGACTATCTCCTCGATCAGCGCGAGAGCATCCCCGCCATGAATGCCTTCGGATATCTGGGCACAGACGGGGCGCAGCACGAGTACGGAAGCACCGATGAGTCTTCCGAAATCACGGATCTGCTGGAAGATTACCGGTGCCTCATCTATAATGAACTTACTGCGGGAAATAAGCGAAATGAATCCTTCTTCGGCAGCTCGGAATGAGCACCGGTTCGACGCGGGATACACTTCCATCCGCTCCTGCATACATGCTTTGCATGAAACACGGAAGTGCGCGAATACAGATCGGAAAATACAGACAGAGACTCTTTTAAGAAAGGGATTGATAATCTATTATGGATGAAAGAAAACTTGCTCTTCTGATTGATTCGGATAACGTCTCCGCGAAATATCTGAACGGTATTTTTGATGAGCTGAACAACTACGGCACTGTCACTTATCGACGTATTTACGGTGACTTTACGACACAGGCAAATGCACGCTGGAGCGGCAAGCTGCTGGAAAAATCCATCATACCGATCCAGCAGTTTTCCAACACAAGCGGAAAAAATGCAACGGATTCCGCACTGATCATCGATGCCATGGATCTTCTCTACAATTCAAACGTAGACGGATTCTGCATCGTCTCCTCCGACAGCGATTTCACAAGACTGGCAAGCCGTCTGCGCGAATCCGGAAAGATCGTGATCGGTATGGGCGAAAAGAAAACACCCGATTCCTTCCGCGCCGCCTGCACCGTCTTCACGGAGCTGGAAAACCTCCTGGAATCCGAGAGCAGTGCGGCAACCACAAAGGAAATGATCGAGGTAGATATCATCAACATCATTACGCAAAATGAAAACAAAGGAAAAACCACAAGTCCGGGAGAAATCGGCAGTAAGCTGCAGAATAAGTATCCGGACTTTGACATCCGTACCTACGGCTACTCCCAGCTCTCAAAATTTCTGGAGGATATTGCGGGAATCGAGCTGGAGCGCGTCAACAATGTTCTGACGGTCCGCCTGAAGATGGAAAGCAGCGAGGATCAGACGATTGATGACATCATCGCCATCGTGAAGAAGCACGGCTCGAAGGGCGTGGCACTGGCCACTCTCGGACAGGAGATCCGACGCCGGCACCAGACATTCAATGTAAAGCTGTACGGCTACTCACAGCTCTATAAATTCATCGACTCTATTCCGAATCTTTCGGTAAAGGGAGACGGAACGAATCGCCGGGTGGTTTATAAAAAAACGAAATAACCGTTATTTTATTTCAAGCGCAGGCAGATCAATTATGATCTTCCTGCGCTTTCTCCTCTTCCACAGTGGGAAGCAGCTGTGATCTGTATTCTCTCGGCGTCATACGATAACGCTCCCGAAATACGCGGTTAAAGGTACGCTGACTCTCAAATCCGCTGTCGTAGCAGATATCAGTGATAGACTTGTCGCTGTATTTCAGTTCCGTCACCGCATGATCCAGTCTCGCATAATTGACATACTGGCTGAAGTGTGTGTGGAAGGTTCCCGAAAAGACACGGGACAGGGTGAACTGACTGACTCCCAGCTCTCTTGCCACCCCCGTCAGAGACAATTCATCCATATAATGTTTTGCTACATAAGACACCGTGCGGAAAATCAGATCCTCACTTCCGATTTCCGTCTGCGGGATCAGATGGAAGCACGGCATACTTCTTCCGAAAATGATCTGTACAAAGGCAGTGCGAAGCAGATCTTCATTCGCATTTGATTCCCCGTTCCTGCGGCTCTGATCGTCCTGCAGTCTCTGCATGGCATAAAGAATATCCGGATGTACCCGGGAAGCCGTAATGACCGGATTCTCGGGACAAAAGCGCTCCACGGTATCAATCAGACTTCCCGAGAAGGACGGCTCAGCGATCAGCACCAGGGAGCGGTTCTCTCCGGAACCGAATACCTGATAGTGATGTACCATACCGGGGAAAATAATAGCAAAGTCTCCGCGCTCCATATGATAATACTCTTCGGCAATCCCGAGCTCGAGTTCTCCCTCTGTCACAAGCAGACACTCGAAGCCCTTATGGATATGGGGCGGTTTATGGCGTGTTACATGTTCATAGATCAGAAAGTCAGATTTCTTATTTTCATACTGTGGCAGCATAAGCGTAATTCCTTTTTGGCAAATATTGTCTAGTTTTTATTTGTTTTTGACACGTATCATGCCACACTCTCGGATATAATGCAACTGTTTCAAGGAAAAACAGCAGTCCTGCCTGCAGAATATGAAATATTCTGCCCAACTTTTTTCAAATATCTATGATCCGGCTGCAGGGCTGTTTACATACAACGATCACTGAATATTCAGCTCACCATATACTCACACAAAAAGACCTGCACACTTCGTGCAGGTCTTTTTGTGTGTTTGTGTAAGTGCGGGAATGTGCATTAAGAAGTCTTTCTCATACACATCCCTTACCCGATCACGATTTTTGATCGCTCTTTTTCTTCACCCGTCCGCTCTTTTTGGAGGGATACGGATTTCCCTTCCGCTCCGGAGAACTCTTCCGGCTAAGATGCTTTTCCGAAGTGGTTTTCTTCGGTCTCCCCTTCTGATTCTTTGTCAGAAGCACGGCTGTCTCAATGCTGTCGGTAAACGGGAACATATCAAATGCCCTTGCCTTCTGCGCAAAGTATCCGCAGGACTGGAGAAGCTTCAAGTCTCTTGCCAGCGTCTCCGGATCACAGGAAATGTAAACAATACGCTTCGGCCCTGCCTTGGCTGCGGAGCGAAGAAACTGCTCCGTGGACCCGCTTCTCGGCGGATCCAGGAAAAGCACATCACAGCGGTTGCCCTCTTCCACATATCCTTCCAGAAATGCTCCGGCATCTCCGTTCAGGAAGCGGATATTTGTAATTTCGTTCCGCTTTGCGTTCTCAGTTGCATCGCGGACCGCATCCCTGTTCAGCTCCACACCGATGACTTCTCCGGCACCCTCCGCGGCAGTGATACCGATCGTGCCGATTCCGCAATATGCATCCACGACCGTCTCTACTCCTGTCAGCTCAGCCCACTCCACCGCCTGACGGTAGAGCTTTTCCGTCTGGACGGAATTGATCTGATAAAAGGATTTGGATGAGATCTGGAAGCGGTGTCCGCAGAGGATATCCTCAATATAGCCCTTTCCGTAGGCCACGCTCTCCCGCTGTCCCAAAATCATGGATGTGCGCTGGTCATTGACATTGATGATCACGGTCGTGATCTCCGGATGCTTCTCTCTCAGCGCCTTCACAAAATTGTTCTTTCCGGGAAGGACCGGAGAGGCGAGCACCAGCACTACCATGATCTCACCGGTATTCCGGGCAGTCCTGATCAGCACGTGGCGAAGAAGCCCGTACCCCGTGTCCTCATCATAGACCCGGATCTTAAAGGACGGCAGAAGCTCCAGAACGTCCTGGATGATCCTGTCCGCCTTTGCGTTCTCGATCTTACAGGCACGGACAGGAACGATTTTGTGAGTCCCCTCGCGGTAAATACCGCATACATTCTTTTCCCTGTGACCGTCATAGATGCGTGCAAAGGCAGCATGCACCTTGTTGCGGTAATGCCACGGATGCTCCATTCCCTCGATTCCGGATAAACGAACATAGGGAGAGAGGAGCTCTCTCACCCTTCTTTCCTTGATCGCAAGAGTCTTCTCATAGGGCAGATGAATCATGCTGCAGCCGCCGCATTTTTTTTCGTACGGACAGACACGCTTTTTCTTCTCATCTTCTTTCCCGGGAGATTGAACCGGTGTTTTCTTTTCCTGCGTCCGGCTCTTCTTCGGATACTCCGGGATGTTTTTTCCTGATTCTACGATACCTGTATTCTTTTTTCCGTATGACTGCTTCATTTTTTCATACGGCTGTTTTCTGTTTTTATTCGGCATTTCGTAATACTTCCTCTGTTTCCTTTGCACCTAAGGGACGAATCTGTGTCAATGTGACGGTCTCTCCCTTAGTGGCATGCTGTGCCATACGGCGGTACTCGTCATCCGAGGGATGCACACCGAGCTCAGAAAGTGATGTCGGCATTCCTATTTCTTTAAAGAAAGCCACTGTCTTCCCGATTCCCGCACGGGAAGCCTCCAGATCATCCTCCTCTGTCACTCCCCAGACTCTTCTGGCAAACTGTGCGAAGCGCTCCGGTGCATCCTGATAGAGATACTCTGCCCAAGCCTTCCATACAGCTGCCAGTGTCGCACCGTGTGTGCTGTCATAGAGCGCACCGATCGCCTGTCCCAGTGCGTGCACGGAGAAATCTCTTGCACGTCCGAGTCCGGTCAGACCATTATGGGAAATGGAAGAACACCACATCACCTCCGCCATCGCATCATAATCCGCAGGATCTGCGAGCACCTTCCGGCCGTTTCTGATCATAGTTCTGAGCAGACCCTCGGCGATCTCGTCCGTCAGCTCTGCATGACTTCCCGGAATAAAATATCTCTCCATCGTGTGCTGCATGATATCCGTAATGCCTGCCGCGATCTGATATGCCGGAAGGGTTGCTGCCAGCTCCGGATTCATGACCGCAAAGCGGCATCTGTTGAATTCCGTACTGAGTCCCTTTTTCTCGGCGGTGTCTTCATTTGTCAAAACTGCGGAATCACTCATCTCACTGCCCGCTGCGGGAATCGTCAGAACGGCTCCCACAGGCAGGGATCTTGTGATCGAGGAGGGCTGAAGCCACAGATCCCAAAGCTTTTTATTCGGGTTTGCTGCACCGTGCGCAATGCCCTTTGCCGTATCGATGGCACTGCCGCCTCCGACGGCGAGAATAAAGTCCGCCCTCATATCAAGCGCCTTTTTCACGCCTTCCTCCGCATGCGCAAGCGTAGGATTCGGCTTTGCACCGCCGAATTCCCGGAACGTGATTCCCGCACTCACAAGCGAGCTCTCGATCCGGTCCAGAAGACCGCTTCTTCTGGCGCTGCCGCCTCCATATACGATCAGGACACTCTGTGCGCCTTCCTTTTTTAAATAGCTGCCGGTCTCATTCTCCGTATTTTTTCCAAAGTACACCCGGGTCGGTGCATACTGTACAAAATTCTGCATAACAGTTCTCTCCTTTCCTGCAGCGGGGATCTCTGCAAGCATATCCTAATTTCTATTAGCTAATTCCGTTCAGAAGCGATCCGCTCCGAACAATATTATTTTACCCAAAAAAGTGTTTTCTGTCACCGAAAAGTGTTCTTGACACGCCGTTCTTACTGTACTAGTATAGTTAATACAGTATAGCAGTAAATAATTCTGCCGATATATGCAGTAAACAGGTGCTGCTGTTCCCCTGCATCCATATGGAAGGAATGCATATCATGATCAAGATACAGAACTCAAGTCCCATATATGAACAAATTATCGAGCAGTACAAGCTTCTTATTCTGACGGGCGTCATGGAGCCCGATGAGCAGATGCCCTCCGTCAGAAGTCTGGCAGTGGAGCTGTCCGTCAATCCCAACACCATCCAGCGTGCCTATGCGGAGCTGGAGCGTCAGGGCTATCTCTACTCCATCAAGGGAAAGGGCAGCTTTGTGAAAATGAACCGTTCTCTTCTCGAGGACCGGAAATCCGATCTGCGCACCAGACAGAGAGCTCTTCTGAAGGGAGCCGAAGCGCTCAGCATCCCGCCCGGTGAAATTCTGAGCGGTATGCTCTCGCAGACCGACCTTGACGGAATCCTGCCGGCTCCCGACTCTGAAAATAAAAACACAGTCCAGCGGTGATATGTCAAGATAGAAAAT
>JAUNAN010000124.1 GCA_030527595.1 Lachnospiraceae bacterium
TATCTTTTTTTGTTTTCAACATCCACGTTTTAAACTATACAGGAAGCTCCTTTTGAAAGATAAATTGCCGAAAGGCCTTAAAATGACGAGAGATTCCGGAGAGGCCTTTCAGGCATAAAAAAACAATAGCTTTGGGGCATATCGAAATGTCCTTCCGCTATTGCAGGAAGTTCGTGTATGAACAGGATGTGAAATGCTTAATGCGGCATTTGATTCCCTTACACTATGATAGTAGAAACAGGTACAATAGTCAACTAATTTTCGTGGCACATAACAAAAAGTCAGGACAGGAGAGCCCCCTGAAAATGAAAGAAACCTGTATGTAAAAGGGCGATGAGACCGATATCCGGACTGATTCCGAGATGCATGATCAGCGGAATCTCAGAAAAGGATTTTCGATCTCTGCGCGCTCCTCCGGCGTTTTTTCATTTTTTGATCGAATCTTATAGCCGTTGGTAACAAAGTGAGCGATATCCGTTCCGCATTCATCCGTGATGTTTATGTCATAGACACAGGTGCGGGAGCCGTCATGCGTGAGATCGGCAGTTGCATAGAGGATGCTTCCCCGCGCTGCACTCAGAAAGGAGGCTGAGGTCTGCAGGGTTACCGTGGACGGATTATTGAAATTTGAGGCGACGGCAAATGCGAAGTCTGCCATAGTCATATAGACGCCGCCCATGATATAGCCGAGCGCATTTTTGTGACGCTCATCTGTTTTCAGTGAGATACGGGAATGCCCCTGAGAGGATTCCTCGATTATGATGCCTGTTGTTGCAGTTGCATATAAATCCTTTGCGAAAAATTCGCGTGCATATTCAAGATCTGTCATAGTTCCTCCGATTCCGGAATTTATTTTTTGCAGCATTTCCAGTATACTATGGTTCGGGCATTCTGCAAATTCGAGTTTTATATTTGATCATTCACGGCAGAGGCTTGAATCGAAACGGAGATCATCCGCCGGAAGGGCTTTATCGGAAACAGACTCATACGATGCGGAAGGAGGCGGAAGCTCATCCGCGGAAAATAAAGGAAAGGAACATCTTCTTGAATCAGAGAAATTACCAGAAGGAACTGGAATCACTTATTAAGGGATTCGGTGAGAATAAGCCGTCTCTGCTGCTGCACAGCTGCTGTGCGCCCTGCAGCTCCTACGTATTTACTTATCTGCCGAAATACTTTGCGGTTACAGACTATTTTTATAATCCCAATATTACGGCACCTGAAGAATACGAGATGCGCAGAGAGGAAATCAAGAGACTGATCAGGGAAATGCCGGATACACAGTCCGTGAAATTTGTGGAGGCGGAATATCAGCCAAAGGAGTTTTTCGAGGCTGCAAAGGGCCTGGAGTCCTGTCCGGAGGGAGGAGAGCGATGTGCGGCATGCTTCCGCCTGAGACTTCGAAAGAGTGCGGCATATGCAGCCGAGCATCATTATGAATATGTGACGACAACACTCACGATCTCTCCGCTGAAAAATGCTGCCCTGATAAACAGGATCGGAGAAGAAGCGGCTTCCGAGTTCGGGGTCAGGTGGCTTCCTTCCGATTTTAAGAAGAAAAACGGTTACAGGATATCTACGGAGCTGTCTGAGACCTATCAGTTATACAGGCAGAATTACTGCGGTTGCGTGTTTTCAAAACGTCAGGATCTGGATGCCGCACTGATGAGAAGCATGAAATAAGCAGACATTTCTTTAATGAGGAAGGCAGGCATCGGAAGAGCATATGGCTAACAGCGTCTGAATTATGTCTTCAGCACTTACCCACTTTACGCAAAAAGATACCAGAAAAATTGTCAAAATGTACTAGAACAAGATTGCCGGGAAGATCGATTCGTGAAAAAATTGCGTAATGAAAACGTTTTCCTCTTTACTTGTGTGCATTTTTGATGTAAAATACTTGAGTCTGAGAAAGAAAGCAGTCAAAATTGCCTGTTTAAACAAAATCAAGGTGGTTCTCAGACAGTCTTTTCAGGCCTTATCGGCCGATACCCCGTACTATTCTTTGGAAATGAATGAACAGCACGGTAGAATTGGCACTCCGCAAACGTTTACGAATTTTTTGCGTTCGAAATGACGTCTGCATGGAACCTTTTTCGCCGGATGTGTTTATTTTCAGATAAGTGTACGGAACCTTTAAACCATCTTTATCAACATCGGGAGGAAAAACAATGGCACATAAGTATGTGTATCTGTTCACAGAGGGCAATGCCAACATGCGTGAGCTCCTTGGCGGAAAAGGTGCAAACCTTGCTGAGATGACAAATATCGGTCTTCCGGTACCGCAGGGCTTCACAATTTCTACAGAGGCATGCACACAGTATTATGAAGACGGCCGTGAGATCAATGACGAGATCATGGGCCAGATCACAGAGTATATCGGCAAGATGGAAGAGATCACAGGAAAGAAGTTCGGCGATGTTGAGAACCCGCTTCTTGTTTCTGTTCGTTCCGGTGCGAGAGCATCCATGCCGGGTATGATGGATACCATCCTTAACCTTGGTTTGAATGAAACCGTAGTAAATGTCCTTGCTGAGAAGTCCGGAAATCCGCGCTGGGCATGGGACTGCTACAGAAGATTCATTCAGATGTATTCCGATGTCGTTATGGAAGTAGGCAAGAAGTACTTCGAAGAGCTGATCGACGCTATGAAGGCTGAAAAGGGTGTTCAGCAGGACGTAGAGCTGACAGCTGATGATCTGAAGACTCTTGCTAATCAGTTCAAGGCTGAATATAAAGCAAAGATCGGTGCTGATTTCCCGGATGATCCGAGAGAACAGCTTTACGGTGCGATCAAGGCTGTATTCCGCAGCTGGGATAACCCGCGTGCGAATGTTTACCGTCGTGACAATGATATCCCGTATTCCTGGGGTACTGCTGTTAACGTACAGTCCATGGCATTCGGCAACATGGGTGATGACTGCGGTACAGGTGTTGCCTTCACACGTGACCCGGCAACAGGCGCAAAGGGTCTGTTCGGTGAGTTCCTGACAAATGCACAGGGCGAGGACGTTGTAGCAGGCGTTCGTACACCGATGAAGATCACAGAAATGGAAGAAAAGTTCCCGCAGGCATTCGAGGAATTCAAGAACGTTTGCCAGACTCTGGAAGATCATTACAGAGACATGCAGGATATGGAGTTCACGGTTGAGCACGGACATCTGTACATGCTGCAGACAAGAAACGGAAAGAGAACTGCTCAGGCTGCTCTGAAGATCGCTTGTGACCTTGTTGATGAGGGCATGAGAACAGAGGAAGAAGCAGTTGCA
Organism: Lachnospiraceae bacterium; assembly: GCA_030527595.1. Lineage (GTDB taxonomy): Bacteria > Bacillota > Clostridia > Lachnospirales > Lachnospiraceae > Chordicoccus. Next base: position 3,270 of record JAUNAN010000124.1, read on the forward strand.
ATGATTGATCCGCGTAACCTGGATACTCTGCTTCATCCGCAGTTTGATGCAGCTGCAATCAAGGCTGCTACACCGATGGGCAAGGGCCTTGGCGCTTCTCCGGGTGCTGCATGCGGTAAGATCGTCTTCACAGCTGATGATGCTGTAGAGTGGGCAGGAAAGGGCGAGAAGGTTGTCCTTGTACGTCTTGAGACTTCTCCGGAAGATATCACAGGCATGAAGTCCGCTGAAGGTATCCTGACAGTACGCGGCGGTATGACCAGCCACGCTGCAGTTGTTGCCCGTGGTATGGGTGAGTGCTGTGTATCCGGCTGCTCCGAGATCATCATGGACGAAGCTAACAAGAAGTTCACACTCGGCGGAAAAGAGTTCCACGAAGGTGATTTCATCTCTATCGACGGTACAACCGGCAATATCTATGACGGCATTATCCCGACTGTTGATGCTCAGATCGCAGGCGAGTTCGGCCGTATCATGGGATGGGCTGACAAGACAAGAAAGCTTAAGGTTCGTACAAATGCTGATACACCGGCAGATGCTAAGAAGGCTCGTGAGCTCGGTGCACAGGGTATCGGACTTTGCCGTACAGAGCATATGTTCTTCGAGGAAGACAGAATTGCTGCTTTCCGTGAGATGATCTGCTCTGATACAGTTGAAGAGAGAGAAGAAGCTCTTGAGAAGATCCTTCCGTATCAGCAGGGCGATTTCAAGGCTCTGTATGAGGCTATGGAAGGTGACCCGGTTACGATCCGTTTCCTGGATCCGCCTCTTCATGAGTTTGTTCCGACAGAGGAAGCTGAGATCGAGAAGCTTGCTGCTTCAAAGAACAAGAGCGTAGCGGAAATCAAGGCAATCATCGATTCTCTGCATGAGTTTAACCCGATGATGGGCCACAGAGGCTGCCGTCTTGCAGTTACTTATCCGGAAATCGCTGCTATGCAGACAAAGGCAGTCATCCGTGCTGCAATCGAAGTTAAGAACGAGCATCCGGATTGGGATCTGGTTCCGGAAATCATGATTCCGCTTATCTGCGATGTTAAGGAGCTGAAGTATGTAAAGAAGACAGTTGTGGATACTGCTGATGCAGAGATCGCTGCTGCCGGCGCTGACCTGAAGTATGAGGTTGGTACAATGATCGAGATCCCGAGAGCTGCTCTGACAGCTGATGAGATCGCAGCTGAAGCTGACTTCTTCTGCTTCGGTACAAACGATCTGACACAGATGACATACGGCTTCTCCCGTGACGACTCCGGCAAGTTCCTGAATGCATACTATGATGCAAAGATCTTCGAGAGCGATCCGTTTGCACGTCTGGATACAACAGGCGTAGGCAAGCTTATGGAGACAGCTGTCAAGCTTGGCAAGCCGGTTAATCCGAGCCTGCACTGCGGTATCTGCGGTGAGCACGGCGGTGACCCGACATCTGTAGAGTTCTGCCATAAGATTGGTCTGGATTATGTATCCTGCAGCCCGTTCCGCGTTCCGATCGCAAGACTTGCTGCAGCTCAGGCAGCTATCGCAAATAGGTAGGAGTTCTCTTTCCTTTGATTTACCGCTTAGT
>JAUNAN010000125.1 GCA_030527595.1 Lachnospiraceae bacterium
AAAGTATGAGGAAGACGAATCCGATGAGTACGAGGATGAGGAGTACGAATCCGATGAGTACGAAGAAGAGAATAACGAAGACTCCTATGAGGATCTTGAGGATGATGAGCCTTTGAGCATTGAGGAGCTTGAAAAGCTGATGGACGAGGACGATCTCGTGAATGATCCGGAGGAACGGATCAGAAGACGTGAAGAGGGCAGAGATGCAAGGATCTCCCGCGGTTCCAGAAAAAAAGCGGAAAAGCGTACCTCCTTCGGAGATCGTTTCCGCAGTGCCGTATCCGGTCTTCGCGGAAAGGCGGCAGCCGAAGAATCAAAGGAAGAAGAGGCGGTCGAGACCTTCGATGCTTTCCGTGAGGGAGAGGATCTGCCGATCCGTACGAATCGCAGACGCCGCAGACCGGGTGCGCAGAGCGCATCGACCGGAAGAAGAACGCAGAATGTGAGTGAAGACGCAGATCTTTATGATGATCTTGAGGATGATGATCTGGATGAGATCATTGAGCGTGAGCGTCTGAAAAAAGAGCGTGAGGAGCGGAAAGCGAAGAGGGAACAGCAGAAGCGTGTGCGCGAGATCCCGGATCAGTTTGACTTCGATGATGTGTCCATTGACGAGGATCTGGTATACGAGGACGTTGATTTTTGATGAATTGAGAGAAGCCTTATGAGGAAAAGACTTTGTGCGGCGGCAGTAATTGCCGCCGCTTCTCTTTTGCTGCGCGCAGCGGCAAGAAGAGTAGAAGGATTTGCGGACAGCTATGCGGCATATATGACGGCCTTCCGTGCAAACACGCAGGGAAGGATCTCTGGAATCTTCCCGTTCAGTCTGGCGGAAATGATGATCTATCTAGCCCTGGCGGGTGTTTTCATTTTTTTGATCTGCGGGATCCGCAAAATGAAAAAAGGGGAGAAGGTGAAATCCTTCTTGCTTGGCGGATGCACATGGCTGGTGTTGATCGCCTCTCTGATTTTGTTTTTTTACGAGGCAGGTGAGGATGTTTATTTTTACGCAACGCCTTTTTCTGTGCGAAACGGATTTGGGAACGGGGCTTATACGACAGAAGAGCTGGAAGCGGTCTGTGAAAGTCTTGCGAGTGCCTGCGTGGAGCGCGCAGATACAGTCAGCCGGAATGCGGAGGGAGTCATGATCGCGGATGCGGAGCTGGAGGACCGGGTCCGCATCAGAATGGCAGAGCTGGGAGAGGGCTATCGGGAACTCTCCGGATATTATCCGAAGCCGAAGGGGGCTGCACTGTCCGTGTTCCTCTCCTATATGGATTTTTCCGGCATTTATGCCTCCTACACGGACGAGGCAAATTATAACAGGGACATGACAGACTATAATAAGCCCTTTACGATGTGTCATGAGCTCTCGCATGTAAAGGGGATTCTTCAGGAAAATGAGGCGAATTTCACGGCATTTCTCGCCTGCATAGATGCAGAGGACGCGGACATTGCCTACAGCGGGGCACTGATGGGATGGATCTATTGCGGAAATGAGCTTTACAAGCGTGATTATGATCGCTGGCTGCGACTTGCCTCGACGCTTCCGGACAGTGTCAATGCAGACCTTAATGCAAATTCAGCGTTCTGGAAACAGTATGAAGGCATCACCGGAGACACGGTACAGAATCTCAATGATTCTTATCTGAAGAGTCATGGACAGGAGGGCGGCGTTGAGACCTACGATCGGGTAGTGGATCTTATCGTCTCCTGGTATTTGCAAAAATAAAAAACAAGCATCCCGATGCTTCAAGCGCAGGAAAAGCTCAAGAAAGGCATCGGGAAGAATCAAAAATTCAAATATTTCTTCAAATATTTAAAGGGTCGGGCAGTTGTATGCCCGGCCCTATTTGAGTCTGTTAATAAGAGACTGCCAATAAGAGTCTGTCTTTACAGCAGATGGATATTCTTTTCCAGACATGCTTTTCTCATGGCTTCCGGCCAGACGGAGGCCTGAACCTCGCCTACGTGTACGCGGCCGAGAAGCAGCATGCAGAGACGGGACTGTCCGATTCCGCCTCCGATCGTGTAGGGAAGCTCTTTGTTCAGCAGCATTTTGTGATAAGGCAGCTCTGCCCGCTCTGTGCAGCCTGCATGCTCCAGCTGCTTTGCCAGAGAATCCTCATCAACGCGGATACCCATGGAGGAGATTTCCAGGGCACAGCCAAGAGGTTCGAACCAGAAGAGAATATCTCCGTTCAGGTTCCAGTCATCGTAGTCCGGTGCGCGGCCGTCATGGGGCTTTCCGTCTGCAAGATCCCAGCCGATCTTCTGCAGGAAGACAGCGCCGTATTCCTTTGTGATCAGAGCTTCTCTCTCGTGACGGGTCTTGTCCGGCCATCTCTCTTCGAGCTCAGTAGTTGTTACAAAATGGATTTCATCCGGAAGGTGATATACTGCATTCGGATAGCGATACCAGATCTCATGCTCCATGTGCTTGATGATCTTGAAGATATTCTCGACTACGCTTTTGAGTGTATCTTCGTTGCGCTGTTCCTTTGTGATGACACGCTCCCAGTCCCACTGATCTACGTAGGAGGAGTGCAGGTTATCCAGATCCTCATCACGGCGGATCGCATTCATGTTTGTGTAAAGACCCTCACCCGGCTTGAAGCCGTACATGCCGAGTGCGTAACGCTTCCATTTTGCGAGGGAGTGTACGACTTCGAAGGTCTCATTAGGGACGTCCTTCATGTCGAAGGCAACAGGGCGCTCTGTTCCGTTCAGATTGTCATTGAGACCAGATTCTTTTGAGACGAAGAGCGGTGCGGAAATGCGCTCAAGGTGCATCTGTTTTCCGAATTCCGACTGAAACAGATCACGGATATACTTAATGGCTGACTCTGTCTCGCGGACGGTCATATGGGGATCATACTGATCCGGCAGTACGAGGTTCATGGGGAGCTCCTTTCTGCTGTCTGTAAATCAATTGTGAAAAAGAAAAAGGAACCGTGCTGTGCACGATTCCTTATGTTCTGGATGGAAGGTGCAGGACTCGAACCTGTGACCTTTCACACGTCAAGCGAATGCTCTCCCAGCTGAGCTAACCTTCCATGTCTTGCGAACAACAGAGATTATAGCATAGATACACAGAATGTGACAAGGGATTTTTCTATTTTTCTGTGACGATCAGCATTTATATAATAGGATTCCTGATTAAAAAATAAAAAAACTTACCGTGAAATGTTTGCCTTTTATCGGAGGGTCTAATAAAATCAAGTCGTTGAGTAAATTCTTAATTGTGCTTACGCGTTAGATATACATTCAGTGTACAGCAGGAATCTTTTGCGTACAGCCCGGATCTGCAGGAGAAGATGCTTTCAAAGGTGAATCGGAAAGGGGAGTGCCATGGGACAGGGTATGATATTTCTGTTTTTCGGAATTGCGGCACTTTATCTTTTTATGCTGAATCCGGACAGATCCCGGAAGGACAGAATGGAGCCCTTTGAGCGTACGCACGTTGCCCATAGAGGTCTGTATGATGTGCATGCCCGCATCCCGGAAAATTCTCTGGCGGCTTTTCAGCGCGCAGCAGCGGAAGGGTATGGCATAGAGCTCGATGTACGTGAGACCTTTGATGAGCAGCTCGTTGTCATGCACGACTCAAGCCTGCTTCGCATGACGGGCTTTGATCTGAAGGTGGAGGAGACGCGTCTGGCGGATCTGCAGGGCCTTTACCTGAAGGATTCAGACGAACATATACCGGAGCTGCATGAGGTGTTAGCGCTTGTAAACGGCAGAGTTCCGCTGGTGATCGAGATCAAGTGCGATGCCTGGAAGGCGGACCGCATCTGCGAGCATGTGAGCTATGAGCTGGACCGGTATGAGGGAACTGCCTGCATCGAATCCTTTCATCCCGGTGTGCTCCGCTGGTTTTACAAAAACCGGCCGCAGGTGCTGCGGGGACAGCTCGCCGAGCGCTTTTCCGGTGAAAAGGGACTGCGCCGTCTGATCGGGATCCCGGCGAGCTGCTGTCTTGCCGATTTTCTGACACATCCCGACTTTATAGCCTACAACTGCCGCCATGTTCACCTGGTCCGCTTCTGGCTTCTGCGCCACGTACTGCGCGCCGAGACTGCCGGATGGACGGTTCGGAGTGAAGAGGAGATGAAGAAGCTTGCTCGCGACTTCGATGTTTTTATTTTCGAGGGCTTTCGTCCGGAAACACTTTTAAATGAGGAAACAGCAGCATTTGCCGAGCGTAATGCCGGAAAAGCAGGCAGGGAGAATAATATGCAGGATAAAATCAGAAAGCATATGATCATTACCGGCAGAGTGCAGGGCGTTGGATTCCGTTACCGCGCAACGAATATCGCCCAGGGGCTGGATGTGACCGGATGGGTGAAAAATCTCCCTGATGACAGTGTGGAAATGGAAGTGCAGGGGACGGAGGCGCAGCTGGACATGATGATGCAGCAGCTGCGCGCACAGAGATGGATCGAGATCGACACGGTGCGTGAAAAGAAGCTTCCGACTATTTTGACGGAATATGAATTTAAAGTAAGATACTGAGGAGCCTTCAATCAATTCAGGTTCAGCAGTTGACCGGAGTGAGCAGAGTTATATAGATAGTTATATAAAGGAAAGAAGTGAGATAACCGAATGGAGAAAGTGAAACGTATTTACAGGTACGTCAATCCCGTTCATTATATTCCGATACTGGTGTATATGTGCCTGTATCTGATATGGTTCCATGCGTTGGAGACCAATCCGAAAGAAATGATCCATATTGTGACCGTTGCCGTAGATTACCGGCTTCCGTTTGTGCCGATTTTTGTCATACCTTATTTTTCCTGGTTCTTTTT
>JAUNAN010000021.1 GCA_030527595.1 Lachnospiraceae bacterium
CCAATGTCCGTTTCAATTATGTTATATTGTTATTGGCAATATTTGCTATTCCGGTGTTAACGATAATCCATCTAATACCACCCGTTTTATTTTTTTCTCCTGTGGGCCTTCGGTCAGAAATGATCGAAGGCTTTTTGAAATTCAAGGAGAATGGGAATGTCAATCAAGCATCTGCCTTTATGGTGGGTGTTTTTTTAGTACTCAGATTTATAAAGTACACTACAAACAGTGCTTTGTCGTGCGACGTGCACGGCACCTGCCAACAGCACACAGCGGTGTCCATTTCCATCCGTGCTGACGGTTCGACTTCTCCTTTCGTTGGCTGTAATCGACAGTCAGTAAGGTGCCGGCAGGATCGCACATAAAATACAAAAGAGGTGGATCCCTTGCAAAAGAACAGCAAAAAGGCCAGAGCCCGAAAACTGTACGAAGAGCAGGGCATGAGCCTAAAAGATATCGCAGATAAGATCGGTGCTCCACCGAGTACGGTGAGAGGATGGAAGTCTCGTGGAAACTGGGTTGCTCCTGAAATAGTGGAACGCAGAACGGGACAAAAACCAAACATAAAAACCAATACAGAGAAAAGAGGATTTCAAGATGGCAACAGTTCTGCCGTTCTCCACGGTCTCCGATCTAAATATCTTCCACCTGAGACGCTTGAGATTGTAGATTCACTTGAAAGCGCATCGCAACTTGATATTCTTGCTCTGCAGATAAAAATGGCTTTTGCATCTTATGTGAGAGCACAGAAAATCATGTATGTAGCGGACAAGGACGACAAAACAAAGGAAATTATATCTGCCGGAGTTGCCGGAGAATCTTACAAGATCGATGAGGCATATGAGAAACAGGCGAACTTTCTGAACGCTTCCGCTCGTATCATGGCGGAGATTCGCTCAATGATTAAGCAGTATGATGAAATGGTGCACAAGGAATGGAATCTTGAAAGTGAGAAACAACATGCTGAAATTGATTTGATCAAATCAAAAATATCCGAAGGAACTGAAGAAAAAGCAGTCACAGCAAAAGACTGGAAGGCAGCTCTTTTGGAAGCATATAAAGATCGAGGCGAAAAGCATGAGTGAGTTGTCTGAAGCGATTGCTTTCTATTCCTCGCATCCGGCAGAATTCATGGAAGATATCCTGCATATGGACCCTGATGACTGGCAAAAAGAAGTTGCTTTGGATGTCCACAAGCATCTAAGAGTCGCTGTGAAATCTGGTCAGGGAGTGGGAAAAACATGTCTGGAAGCAGGCGTAATTATCTGGTTCCTGGCGACTAGACCATATAGCAGAGTAGTTTGCACAGCACCAACCATGCAGCAACTTTACGATGTTCTTTGGGCTGAACTGGCAAAGTGGAGAGCTGGTACGATTGCGGAAGATCTGTTTGTCTGGACAAAGACAAAACTGTATCTTGCAGAAGATCCGGAGCAGTGGTTCGCCACAGCCAAGACAGCAACCAAACCAGAGAACATGCAGGGCTATCATGCGGAGCATATGCTGTTCGTCATTGATGAGGCATCCGGTGTTGCCGAGCCAATTATGGAGGCGATTCTCGGAACGTTAACAGGTGAGGATAACCACCTGTTGCTCATGGGCAACCCGAACTATACAACGGGGACTTTTTTCGATGCGTTCAATGCCAACCGCTCCCAGTACGTGACGCACACGGTCTCGAGCCGTGACAGCAAGCGGACGAGCAAGGAAGCGATCAGGATGCTCGAGGACAAGTACGGAAAAGATTCCGACGTCGTAAGAGTCCGAGTCGATGGATTGTTTCCGAAAGGCGGTATCAATACCTTTATCCCTCTCGAACTGGTAGACCTGGCGACAGAGAAGTTAAAAAAAGACGAGGCAGAGAGCAAGACAGCTCGCATTCTGCATCTCGGTGTGGACGTTGCCCGTTTCGGCGATGACAAGACGATCATTGCACCGCGAGACGGGAACAGAGTCCTGCCTCTTAGAAAATACACAAAGCAAGACACGATGGAGACCGCAGGCAATGTCCTGCGGTTTTGTTATGACTGGTTGAAACGTGCTCCGGAGGGCTCATCGGTCAAGGTAAAGGTCGATGATTCCGGTGTCGGCGGTGGTGTCACTGACCGCTTGAAGGAAGCCACGCACGGCGACAGGCGATTCAAGATCTACGGCGTTAACAACGGCGGTTCAGCGAAGGACGAACACTATTCTAATCTCGGAACAGAACTTTGGGGAAATATTCGCGAGGCTCTCGAGGAGAACATGAGTCAGAAAATGCAGGGCAACGAAGGCACGTTCGAGCTGCCGGACGACAAGGAACTGCTCGGCCAGCTTACTTCCAGAAAGTACCATGTCACCTCTCGAGGGCGCCTGGAACTGGAACGCAAGGACGATATGAAGAAGAGAGGGCTCACATCGCCTGACTGCGCAGATGCAGTCGCACTGAGTCTTTATGAACCGCCCTCGATGAAACTCAACAGAAATTTACATGGAGGTCTCTAATTACAAATGCATTTCAGAATATCAAAAGATACGGAGATGACTCCGGAGCTTCTGTCCGAGTACATCACGAAACACGAAGCGCTGGTTATGAGAAAGAACAAACCGCTGCAGGAAGCTTACGAGAACCGCTACAAAGTGTTCGGCATGAAGAAGAAGGCAGGATGGAAGCCGGACAACCGGATCTCTGTAAACTTTGCAAAATACATCGTCGATACCTTTAACGGCTTCTTCTGCGGTATTCCGATCAAGACAGAATCCGATGACCAGAACGTCGCCGGTATGCTGTCCTTTCTCGATGCGTACAACGATCAGGACACGAACAACGCCGAATTAGCAAAGCTGATGGATATTCACGGCTCCGCTCATGAGATGTACTACGTCGATGAACAGAGCGAGCTCTGCATCACGTACCTTTCGCCGGAGACCTCCTTCTTCCTTGTAGATGACAGCATTCTCGAAAGGCCGATGTACTTCGTCCGGTACTACTGGGACAGCGACAATGTCCTGAGAGGAAGCTGGTCGGATAAGACAGTCGTACAGCACTTCTACCAGAACGGCTCCTTCCGGTGGGATGGCGAGGCGACAACGCATTTCTTTTCTGATGTGCCGGCAACAGAGTATGTCAGCAATGATGAACAGATGGGGCTATTTGAGTCCGCACTTCCGATGATCAATGCCTACAATAAGGCGCTCAGCGAGAAGGCAAACGATGTTGACTACTTCGCAGACGCGTACTTGAAGATCTTAGGCGTCAAAGCTGAAGATCAGGACATGATGCATATCAGATCTAACAGAGTGATCAACTTCGAGGGCGACATCGACAAGCTCCCCGAAGTCGATTTTCTGACGAAGCCGGATGCAGACAGCACGCAGGAACATTTACTTGACCGTCTGGAAGAACTGATTTTTCAAGTATCAATGGTCCCGAACATCAATGCGGAAGACTTCGGAGCGACTTCAGGTGTTGCGCTCCGGTACAAGCTTCAGAGCATGAGTAACCTGTTCCGATCAAAGGAACGCCGGTTCACTTCCGGCATGCAGCACAGATACAAAGTGCTTTTCAGTCATCCGAACGCAGGCACAGGTGAGAACCGTGTCTCTCCTGACGACTGGGTAAAGATCAGATATCTGTTCACCCCGAACTATCCGGCAAACGTAGCTGACGAAGCGCAGACCGCTGCACAGCTCTCCGGCATCGTAAGCCACGAGACGCAGCTCCGTGTACTCAGTTTTGTCGACAACCCGAAGGAAGAGCTCAAGAGGATCGCTCAGGAAGAAGAGCAGAGCGCAGCAAGCCTTGATATCTACAATGACTTGAAGCTGAAAAAGCAGACAACCGAAACGGTTGAGGAAGAGCGGGAAGAATAATGGCGAACAGATCGTTGTCGTCGGAAGAATACTGGCGTCAGCGAGAAGCGACAGCCAGAGAGCAGGCAATCAGCCGGGCGGATGGATATGCTTCCGATATCAAAGATATCTATACACGGATGCTCAGCAATACACAGACGCAGATTAATGATTTCTACACGAAGTATGCGACTTCGGAAGGAATCACGATGGCTGAGGCCCGTAAGAAGGTCTCAAAGCTCGATATTGCAGCCTACGAAGCAAAGGCGAAGAAATATGTGCAGATGGCTCGTGACGGCTCTGCAGAAGCCTTCTCGGAGCGAGCAAACGAGGAAATGAAGCTCTACAACCTGACGATGAAGGTCAACCGGCTGGAGATGCTCAAGTCTCAGATCGGGCTTGAACTCGTTGCCGGTAACGCAGAGCTTGAAAAATACTTCGGCGATACGCTTAACTCTGAAGCTTTGGCAGAGTACAGGAGACAGTCAGGCATCTTAGGCGAGTCGGTGATCGCACCTGCGAGCAGAGCAAAGGAGATTGTATCCGGTTCTTTTCAGTCTGCCACTTATTCTGAACGTATCTGGAGCCATCAGGACGCCTTGAAGACAGAGATCGGGCAGAAGCTTCAGCAGGCCATCATCAGCGGACGAGGAGCACGTTCTGTCGCAACGGAGATCAGCAAGATCTTCGGCACTTCGCAGTACAATGCTGAGCGACTTATGCGGACGGAGATCCGACGGATCCAGACGGAAGTGGCAAAGGATGTCATGGAGCAGAACGGGAATGAGGAATATGAGTATATGGCTCTCGGGCCGAAGCCCTGTCCGATCTGCTCAGATCTGTCCGGTCAGATATTCAAGGTCAAGAGCATGGTGCCAGGCAAGAATGCACCTCCGATGCATCCGATGTGTATGTGCGCAACTGCACCGTATTGGGATGAGGCGAAATATCAGGCATGGCTCAATAGCGGTACTGCTGAGGAAGGCGTGTCGTATGATGGTTTCCGGCAAGAAGAACGCAAAGAAAATATAAATTCTAATTCAATAAATAGTTCGAGAAATATATCAAGCAATCGTTCCTTAGGTAAAAATGTAAGGTTTAGGACAGGCGAGCAAAATGAAAAGGAGTGGGTCGAATCAAAAAGACTTGCTTTAAGTCAGTCCAGCGAAGAAAAGTACAAAATTTTACAGGAACGCCTTTCGAGCGGAGCTTATAAAAACAAGATACGTAAGCAGATGCAAAATCAACACATTGTAGGGACTCTTGAAAGAAGTAGGAGAATAGAAAATGATTCCAAAACAGGACGCTATTCTAGCTACTTTTTAGAAAATATAAATGTGGATGATTTGATTTTCAATACAAAGGAAATAGGGATAATTACCATATCAGATCAAATAATTTGTAGGTATGTGTCCATTGATGACGTGGCCGGAATGGTTTATAATGAAGGCAAGAAGCAATATGTTGCATCAAGGAGATTAAAAATAGAATACACAGCTAAAGGTATTCATGCTTACCCAGTAAAGGATTGGTGATTTGGTATGGGCAGGGATAAACTTGTAAAGGCCGAAATCGTGGCCGGAGAGAAAAATTCGCCTCTTAGGATAGTGTTGGCAGGCGGTAGTGTTCTGGTCGGTCAGTCGTGGGGAATTGAGCCTGGTACAGATGGAGAGAAAGGTGAGGCTGATTTTGATGTTCTTGCGTTTTTTGTCCCTGATTTAAATACTGTGACATGGCTAAGAAATGAACAAATAACGGATGTTTCATTAGCGTAAAAGCATCTCCACGGAGGTGCTTTTTTCATGTTCAAATACTGGCGCATACCTGACAAGGCGCATTAGAAATACAGGTGGGCGGTTGCGATGAGCAGCCGCTTTTCTTATGCAATCATTTAGGAGGGACAGAGGAATTGATTACAGTTCAAATGTCACTGCATGAAATAAAGGTAGAGGGTCACAGCGGTTATGCACCGGAAGGCCAGGACATTGTGTGCAGCGGAGTCTCCGTGTTAATACAAACATTGATAAAGTCAATCGAATCATTTACGGACGATAGACTCAACTATATATTGAAGCCTGGCTTTGCACAGGTTGATTTCGGGAATCTCTCAGAAGCAGGCAGTCTTCTGGTGGATTCCTTTTTTGTTGGTATATCCGGGATAGCTGATGCGTATCCCGATTATATAAAGCTGACGAGTACGTAACGTCAGCAAACTGAGCAGGCGTGGATCTCGCTAAAAGCTACGGCGCGGGCTGGCACAGAGCCCTGAGCAAATCTGTGGAACAGGCAGGCATGAGACCTAACAAACTTATGGAGGAACTACAAAATGAAAAAGAAAAGCCTTTTGAATCTCTTCAACCTTCAGCTCTTTGCGGATGATACTGCAGATAGTGCTGATACATCCGCAGACGTAGATACCGGAGCAGATGGCATCGATGCAGCTGATGACAGCGCAGAGGATGCCTCAGAGCCGGAGAAGAAGTACACCGATGCAGATCTGGACAGGATTATCAGCAGACGTCTCGCAAAACTGGAGCGCAAGCAGAGCGAAGCGCAGAAGCTCGCAGAGAAGAATGCGAAGAAAACCTCTGAGGACCGTATCGCACAGCTTGAGTCTGAGCTGAGCGAGTTCCGTGCGGAAAAGGCGAGGACAGATATGATGGCTGTTGCTCGGAAGAACCTCAGCGGTCAGAACCTCACCGTCTCCGACAACCTTCTCGGCTATCTGGTCACAGCTGACGCAGAGAGCACGCAGGAGAATATCGACGAGTTCACTCGCCTCTTCAATGCTGAGGTTGACCGCAAGGTAAGAGAGATTACAAAGGGCACGACTCCGAGTAAGGCTAAGAGCAATCCCGGTATTACGAAGGAGCAGATCATGGCGATCAAGAACACCGCTGAGAGACAGCGCATGATCGCCGAGCACATGGATCTTTTTAAGTAAGATCAGAAAGGTAATCGAGTATGAATAAGAATCTTTTCAACCTTCAGCTTTTCGCAGAGACAAACACAACTATGGCAGCTGACCTCGAGCCGGCAATCTCCGTCGATTTCGTGTCAAAGCTTACATCCAACATCACAGAGCTGCAGAACCTTCTCGGTGTCGTTAACCTGACTCCGATGTCCTCCGGATCCGTCGTAAAGATCTATAAGACTGTAGTCGGCACTATCGCTGATCAGGTGGCTGAGGGCGAGACAATCGGTCTGACTAAGGTTGAGAGAAAGCTCGCTGATACAATCGAGCTGACCCTGAATAAGTACAGAAAGAACACCACAGCTGAGGCAATCCTGAAGTCTGGCAGATCCATCGCTGTCAACGAGACTGACTCCAAGATGGTATCCGCTATCAGAAAGAGCGTAAAGGACACCTTCTACGCAGCTCTTGCAACAGGCACAGGCGCTGCAACAGGCACAACTCTGCAGGCAGGCCTTGCTCAGGGCTGGGGCGCAGTTAAGAAGTTCTACGAGACTCAGGATCTGGATGCTTCCCCGATCTACTTCATCAGCTCTGATGATGTAGCTACTTACCTTGCATCCGCTCAGGTAACGCTTCAGACCGCATTTGGTTTCGATTATATCGAGAACTTCCTGGGACTTGGCACAGCTATCGTCACTCCGTCTCTGGCTGCAGGCACAGCTTATGCAACCGCTAAGGAGAACCTGAACGGCGCTTACGTTCCGGCTAACTCCGGAGACATCGCTGACACCTTCGGCCTGACATCCGACGAGACTGGTCTGGTGGGCATGACTCACGCAATCAAGACAGACAATGCTTCTGTTGATACACTTCTGTTCTCCGGTGTTACATTTTATCCGGAGTACACAGACGGCGTGATCAAGATCTCCATCACTGGTGCCTGATAACACCGATCATTATGCAGGGGAGTGAAAGCTCTCCTGCAATATCCAATACCTAAGAAAGGAGCTGAACGATGTATAGAGTAATTGCAATGTTCGACGATCTGCAGGACGTCACGACCACGAAGGCAGGCCCTGTTTTCCATCGCTATAATGTGGGCGACGTCTATCCGAGAGCCGGAGCAGATACCCCGTCCGATGAGCGAATCAAGGAACTCAGTACGGACACAAATGCGCTCTGTAAACCGCTGATTGAGCTTGTCGGCGGAGAAGCTGATACCGTCAAGGAACAGACCGAAACGCAGGAAGCTAAGCCGAAGCGTCCCAGACGCAAGAAGGCTGCGGAGTAAGGAGGCAAAATATGCCGGATGAACTTTATGAACTTCTCGGCCTTGTAAAAGAATCCGTTCCGGAAGCTTCGCAGAAGCAGATCGAGGCGATCTATAACATCGTGCAGCGCCGACTGATCGGGAAACTCACTGTCTTACTCGGTGAGGAAATCCTGACGGTTCCGGATGAACTGTCATCTATCGTGCTTGAGGTGTGCGTTAACCGTTACAACCGAGTCGGTTCCGAAGGAGCTGGCAGTCACACGGTTGAGGGCGAATCCTACTCATGGGCGAATGAAGATTACTTCGCTCCCTACGAAGAGGATATCGAGGACTATGTGAACGCCAAGAAGAGCACACTGTCGACTGGGAGGCTGAGATTCCTGTGAGATATGATGAGAAAGTTCTCTTCGTCCTGAAAGGCGACAGAACCTACGACAAGGCAACCGGCGACTACTCGGAGCCGGAACTGAGCACAACTGAAATGATGGCGTCCGTCATGGATACCGGAAACGATGCCCTCCAGCTCGTTTATGGCAAGCTCCGTGAGGGATCGCTGACGGTTCACTTGCCTGTCGATGCTCCGGAAGTATTCTCCCATATTGAGATCAGAGGCAGGAAATACCACGCCGACAAGAGACGCAATCTCCGGCACGGGTGTTCCTTCATCGTATCGGAGGTGCCATGATGTCAGGCATTACGTTTCAGGGAGATAAGAAGCTCAAGGCAAAACTCGAGAAATGCAAGAATCCCGAAGCGATCAAGACCATCGTGCAGAAGAACGGAGACGAGCTGAACCGGGAAATGAAGTCGAACACGAAGTCGGCATTCCGGAAAGGTTATGCAACCGGCCAGACGGGTTCGTCTATCAACACGGTGATGAAAGACAGCGGCTATACTGCGGAAGTCGGCCCGACAACAGATTATGCGTCTTACGTAGAGTATGGAACTCGGTACATGTCAAAGGAGCCTTTCGTGAAGCCTGCCTACACAGCGCAGGCGGCGAAATTCAAGGCTGATCTCGATAAGGTGGTGAAATAAGTGAAGAACTACATAAGCCCTCAGCAGGAGCTGTTTGCAGAGCTTCTCACGAGCCTGAGAGACGAGTTTGCTGACGACGGCATCAAAGTCTATGACGGAGAGCTTCCGCCTGAAGGTACACCGTATCCGTTTATCTATCTCTCCGATGCGGAGCAGAGCGACGGAACAAATACAAAGGATCATCTTTTCGGCAGGGCTGACCAGACGATTGACGTCTGGATGGATGATACCGGAAAGCGAGGAACGCTCACCAGAATCCTGACCGGTATCGGAATCATGAGCCTGAAGCTCGAAAAGACGGAGCATTATACCTGGAAGCGAGTTGACTGCATCCAGAGAATCATCCCCGACAACACAACAAGCACGCCTCTCCTGCATGGAGTGCTTGAAGTGACTTATGAAGTATGCAGGAGATAGGAGACAATTATGAGAAAGTTTAATCTTCAGCTGTTCGCAGAGCCGGTACAGGGCAAGAGAATTGTATATCTGTTCCGTATCCGCGAGAACAAGGCGTCTGCGGACGGCACGATCATCGCTCTTGTGACAGAGAACAGCCGTTCTGCATCTGTCGACGCTGATTCCACAGCGACTAAGGACGGCACGATCCGAACACCGGGCACACCGGAAGTGGAGATCAGCTCCACATCTATCCTGGCTGCTGAGGACACCATGATCCCGGCGCTTGAGGAGGCTATGCTGAATAACAAGCTCGTAGAGTGCTGGGAAGCCAACCTTGACGAGCCGGCAGACGATAGCTCTACCAAGTTTGCAGGAAGATACTATCAGGGATACATCACATCCTTTGAAAAGACATCCAATGCCGAAGACATGGTTGAAATCTCTATCGACTATGGTGCAAACGGCTCTGGTGTTGCAGGCGATGTAACCGTATCCGCAGAGCAGCAGGCAGCTGCAGCATACCAGTTCGAGGATGCTGTTAAGACCGGCGCCTGACCACAGTTATAACCGCATGACTTACACAGCAGGCAGGGGCGATAAGTAGTCCCTGCCTTTGCTATACCTAAAAATATTGGAAAACGAAAGGAGCAATCAACATGATGGAACTCACAATTCAGGGAGCGGTTTACCAGTTTTCTTTTGGAATTGGATTCCTCCACGAGATCAACAAGACGGTCACAGCGAACATCGACGGCACGAACGGCACCAAGCGCAACATGGGTCTCAGCTATGCAGTCGCATCCCTGCTTGACGGCGATGTGGAGAAGCTCGTTGAAGTACTTGACCTCGCTAATAAGAACCAGAACCCGAGACTGATGCGGTCTGCGATCGAGTCCTATATCGAAGATGAGAACACAGACATCGACGATCTCTTTAAGCAGGTACTGGATTTTTTAGCGCAGAGCAACGCTACGAAGAAGATGACGAAGAGACTGATCGAGGAAGTGGAGAAGAGACAGGATCAGATCTAACCGACGAAGAGTTCTATCAGGCGATTGCCCTTAACTGCTTCCGTTATCTCGGTTACACGACCTATGCCGAAGTTGATCGCCTGACGATACCAGAGTACAAGCTCAACATGCAAGCGGTGGAGCTTCGGGAGCTTGATCGGCTGCATCACGACAGTATGATCGCTTACTTCAACCTCAAGTCGCAGGCAAAGAAAAAGGTCGGCAAGGACAAGCAGAAGCTCGTCTATGACACTCCAAAGAAACTGTTCGATTACGAGGGAGAGGTACGGAAGGCGTTGCACCAGAAGCCGAAGGTAAAGTTAAAGAAAGATATGAAAGTCATGCGCGAATTAGTAGGAGGATATCGAAACAATGGCTGAATCATATAGCGTAAAGGCGATACTCTCTGCTGATGTCAGTAAATGGAACAGCGCATTTTCGTCTGCAAATTCTGCGATGGACACGATCACTGCTAAGGCCTCGAGCGGTCTTGGCTTTGGAATTCTTGCCGGAATCGGAGCGCAGGCGTTCTCAGCAATATCATCCGGCCTCAAAAACATGGCGTCCGGCGTAGTTGAGGCAGGATCGACATTTGACGCATCAATGAGCCAGGTATCAGCTTTATCTGGTGCAACAGGTGCTGAATTAGAAGCTCTTGCTGATAAAGCGAAAGAGATGGGCTCATCCACAAAGTTTTCTGCTTCTGAAGCTGCCGATGCAATGTCTTATATGGGAATGGCTGGTTGGAAATCCAAAGATATGCTCGAAGGCTTGGACGGAATTATGAACCTTGCTGCTGCGTCCGGCGCAGATCTGGCAACAACATCTGACATCGTAACAGATGCTTTGACCGCTTTCGGGAAGTCAGCAAGTGATTCTTCTGAACTTGCGAATATCATGGCCGCAGCTTGCGCAAATTCAAATACAAGTGTTGAGCTTATGGGCGAAACATTTAAGTATGCAGCTCCTATTGCAGGTACTCTCGGCTACACGATGGAGGATACTGCTCTCGCAATCGGCCTTATGGCAAATGCCGGAATTAAAGGTTCACAAGCCGGAACAGCTCTGCGGTCAACGATGACAAGGATTTCAACAAACACATCCGGAGCAAAGGATGCAATCGAAAATCTTGGCATTGCAACTACAAATACAGACGGCACTATGAGAGATCTGAGCGACATGCTTTACGACCTGCGTGGTGCAATGTCCGGTATGACTGACGAAGAGAAAACCATGACGGCAAAGACCATCGCCGGTCAGGAGGCAATGGCAGGTTTGCTTGCTATTGTAAATGCATCGGACGATGACTGGGATAAACTCTCTGAAGCTATCGCAACCAGTAGCAATGGCATGGGCAAAGCGAAAGAAATGGCAGATACCATGCAGGATAACTTCGAGGGTGATGTTACTAAGATGCAGTCCGCATGGGAAGGCTTCTCAATCAGCTTGTGGGAAAACATCAAAGAGCCGGCTCGAGGCGTCGTACAAGAGATCACCGATATGATCGGCAAGGCTCAGTCCATCGTTGAGAACAGCGACATCGTTAGCTCGATGGTCGGAGCTCTGGAGTCTGCAATCTCCACAATCAATAGCTTTGCAAGCCAGATCGGAGACATTTTTTCGGCAGTCAAGGGCGGTTATGAGTCGTCCGGTATCGACGGAGCGATTGACGGTCTGTTCAGCAAGCTCGAGGGGCTGATGCCTGTTATTACCGGTATCGGTTCTCTGTTCGCAGCGAACTTCGTTATCAAGAACGCAGGGTCCATCCTCAGCACAGCGGATAACATCGGTTCTGCATTCGGCTCAGCATTTGGCAGTATCAAGTCGGCTGCAGGGTCCGTAGCCTCTAAAGTGAACGGGTTGTCCTTCAGTGGATTCCTGGATAAGGGACTGAACGGAGCAGCAGGCGTAGAGTCAGCGTTCCAGAAGCTCGGAAGTAAAATTCCTGGCATCGGCGGAAAGATAAGCTCACTTGGCACAAGTATTTCAAACAGCATGCTCGGCGGTCTTGAGTCAGTCGAGTCGCTTCACAATAAAATTGGCGGTCTCCTTGCACCTGTTCAGAAGGTAGCAGGCCCGATCGTCAGCACAGTCGGATCTGTGAGCAGTTCCGCTCTCGGCATCCTGAATCAGATGATGAGTTCGGCTCTGGCAATCCTTGCTCCGGCTGCAATCATCGCAGTCGTTGTAACAGCTCTCGGTGCTATTTATAGCGCTTTTGGAGAGCAGATTGACAGTATGTTGCTCATGGCTCAGGAAAAGGGACCGGAGATCATTACAAATCTGGTCGACGGCATCACGTCAGCTATTCCCAAACTGATCGAACAGGGAGCGACACTGATCAACTCGTTGATGAATACGATTACGGCGAACCTTCCGGCACTGATTGCCGGCGGTGTAAACGTCGTCACTTCACTGGTGACTGGTCTGGCTTCTGCGGTGCCGACCCTGCTGTCTACTGCAGCATCGATGATCGGGCAGTTCGTAGTGTCGGTCGTCAGCGCCATTCCGCAGTTGATTTCAACCGGCATGACGATGCTCTTAGCACTTGCGCAGGGTGTCGTCGCATCTATTCCGACGCTGATCCAGAGCGCAGTCGCTGCGATTCAGGGATTCATCAGTAACTTCACGGCGAATCTGCCTCAGATCCTTATGACGGCGGTGCAGATCATGGTGACGCTCGCTCAGGGCATCATCACGGGCATTCCGCTTGTTATCCAGGCAATTCCGCAGATCTTCAGCTCATTTGTTGAAGGTATTATGTCTGTCGACTGGATCGGATTAGGCAAGCAGATCTTGGAAACAATTAAATCCGGCATCATGAACGCTATTGCAGAAATGTCCGGTCCTGTCGGTGATGCACTTAGAAAAATCACCGGCTGGGAAGAAGGCGGTACCGGAGGCGGTGAGGAGATCGGAGCAAGCTATGCAGAATCCATTGCCACACAGTCCGCATCGATGGCTGCTGCAACAGAGAGCGCATCGGTAACGGCAGCAGAAGCATTCAGCACCGGCACGGACGTTGCATCGCAGGCAGGTCTAGACCTTACGACTTCCTTCGGGGATTCGGTCGGAACCGGCTTCGAGGCGGTCACGATGGATGTTGACACGCAGATGCAGGATATTCTCACAACGATGGCCGAGTCATCCACAGGAGCAGCGGAATCCGCGACAACTTTTGTGGATAGTTTCGCCACACCTGTATCGGAGAGTCTTACCACGCTGACAACAGACGCACAGGCGTCAGCAGATGCGCTGAACGCATCACTGTCCAGTATCGGAGAGAGTGCTCCTGACTTTACAGCAATCAGTGAAGGCTGTGAGTCGATGGCAAGCGGACTTCAGAGCGCTGTGTCAAATGTAGACTCGCTTATTGGCAGCCTGCAGACAGCAAAAGGCTCTGCGTCTGAGATGGAATCCTCGCTGTCCGCTGCAGGATCTAACATTTCAGCATCCATGTCGAGCGCACAGCAGTCGGTGTCTAAGGCGATCTCCGGTATGAAAACTACGATGTCAACCGGCATGAGCGGAATCACAACGAACGTGACCACTGCATTCGCACGGGTCGGCGTTGCAGCAGGAACCGGTATGGCGTCTGCGACTGCAGCTGTCAGTTCGGGAATAGGAGCAATGCGAGGTGTTGTTACGACAGGCATGAGTGCAATCACGGTTAGCATTACAGTCGGCATGACGAGAGTCGTATCTGCATTTACTGTCGGATTTACGACAGCAACCTCAGCTGCACGAACCGGAATGGTGAATATAAGATCTGCTGTCACAAGTGGTATGGCGACATTGCCATCTATCGCATCATCCAGCATGAGTAGATTCGTTTCAGCAATCAGATCCGGCGGTTCAAGTGCTGTGTCAGCAGCAAGGTCTATTGCAAGCAGCATTACGTCAGCATTCCGGTCAGGCTACAGCGGCGCATACAGCGCAGGATCTTATATCGGACAGGGATTGGCGGCAGGACTTAGATCGCAGTATGGCAGCGTCAGATCTGCAGCGAATGCGATTGTATCAGCTGCCAATGAAGCAATCAGGGCGAAGGCAAAGATTGCATCTCCGTCTAAGGTGACTAAGAAGTTCGGCGCCTGGTACGGCGAAGGCTTCGCAATCGGTATCGGCAACATGGTCGGCACAGTCACTGATGCATCAAAAGATCTCGTCATGATTCCGTCGATGGCCCTTGCGGACGTCGGAGGCTTCGGCCTCTCTGAAACGCTTTCCGGTGACTACTCCTATAGCACAACCGGCGAGATTGTTATTGAAGTGCCTGTAAACCTTGACGGTCAGGAAGTGGCGAGAGTATCTGCTCCATACATGGAGGATGAGCTCTCAACACGGTCAACCAGATCGGCGAGAAGGCGAGGAGATATCTAAATGGCACTATATAGATTTACCGACACAACAGAGATCGAGGGGAGCAGAGCGCTCCCCTCTGAGGCGATGAGCTTCAACGGCGTGTGGTTGGAGGAAGAGATCGAAGGATATCGGACGCTCTACGTCACTGGACGAGAGATCATGAATCCGGAGATCACAGAGCTTGAGCGCACTACGATTGACGGCAATACCTACCGGAGGCGGAGGTACAAGCCGAGAACCTTAGTAGTTGGTTACCAGCTTCTTGCTCCGGACGCCTACGCATTCCGGAAGTCATTTGAGAAGCTGCTCGCCATCCTCTCCGCTGAGGAAGCACAGATCATATTCCACGACGAGCCGGACAGATACTACACCGGCACGATTTCGGAATTCGGCGAAGTGCCTCCAGGAACAAACAGTATCACGGCATCTTTCTCAATCTACTGTGCTGATCCGTTTAAATACGACGTAAACGAGACGGAGGTCGAGGCAAGGACGGTCAATAATCAGACCGCGTTTGACTTCATCTATGACGGCACCTACAAGGCGTTTCCGGTTCTCAAGGCACAGCTCACAGCCAACACAGGCAGGATTTCCTATACAAAAGACGGCGGTGAAGTGATCACAGTCGGGCAGCAGGAGAAAGAGGACAGCACGCACACCGTCACATCTAGCACGGTCATGCCGAATGCATCCTTCTCCTCAGGAGGAACGCCGAGCGGGTGGACGTTGAACGGAGCAACCATCTACGATCCTGACAGCAACCGTCAGCAGAATGCTTTCTTGTGGACAAAAAAGGATCTTGCCGGAAACAACATTTCCACTGTTAATGTCGTCACTAATACTGCCGGCAAGTGGTCGGGAGCCGGTTACTCAAAGCTCCTGAGTGCAGATTCCTTCGGACACTACGGAGCGAAGAATTTTCAGGCTGCATGGCATATCTTTATGGGAAATGCTTCGAGCACTGCTCAGACAGGTGTCAACCAGTTCGCTATGATCGGTAAGAGGAATGGCGCGAAGTATGTCATGGCTGCTATTGAGTTCCTTAAGAACACAACCGGCAACTATGCAGATGCAAGGCTCATCCTGAACGGATCAGTTGTAAAGACAATTCGGTATCAGTGCACGGAATGGAATGAGTACACCGGCCAGAATGCCGGACACTGCCGTATCTATAAGACAGGAGCAGCATTCACGTTCGGAATTCACGGTAAGTATTACTCCTTTACGGATGCAGATCTGGAAGAGGAAGAGGCAACTGAGGTCAGCGTATACATCGGCTATTATCAAGCACCAATGGACTACAACGGCCTGTATAACCTGTGGGTGGTCAGCTATGAGGACGAAACGACCGTCAATGCCTCGACATTTACTTCCGGCGAGGAAGTGGAGGTCGATACCGGTAAGGCGAACATTTACCTAAACGGAGCGAAGTCTCCGCAGTACGGAAATGTCGCTAACGACTTCGAGGGCTTTGCTCTGACCAGTGGTAGGAACAAGATCGTGTGCGATGCGTCTGACTGGGCGCTGACGCCTCCGAATTTCACAATGGTCTATAGGAGGGTGTTCCTGTGATCCTGTATTTTGCAGACAAGACCTTTACCGTCCGAGAGACGGCAGGCACGAACATCCGGAAAGAATACATCGTCAAGAATGACCTGAAAGAACAGGACATTGATACCGGCATCGCGACCTTTACCTTCGACCTTTACTATGACTTTGACAAACGTCAGGGGGCGGAAGATCTGACGGAGCCGGGAAACTTCGTGTTCCGCCAGCGAGGCGAAGAGGCTGAGTGTTATGTCATTATCGACACGGAAGAAGATACCGGTAAGGGATATATCAACGTGTATGCTGAGGATGCCGATCTTGATCTTGTGAATGAGATCAATGTGGAATACAGCGCAGAATCAGCTATGCCGATTGCATCCTATATCGAATATTTCGCAACAGACACGGGCTGGGAGATCGGAGTCAATGAGATCTCAAACTTATCACGTAAGCTCTCGTGGGACGGTGAACAGACGACTGCAGCAAGAATCAGATCTGTCGCTACACAGTTCGGAGCGGAGATCGGATATTCTTTTGTAATTGACGGTCTTTCCGTAGTCCACAAGTACATCAATATCTATAAACAGCGTGGCAACACGAACATAGAGCTGAGAGTCGGAAGAGATGTGAAGCCGATCACGATCAAGCGATCTGTCGCTAATCTGGTGACAGCCCTGCGAGTGAAAGGCGGAGCATCGTCCGAAGAGGACTCCGAGAGCAAGGCAATCACGCTGAGCGGTTATAACTACGATGATGGAGATATCTATGTATCAGGCGAACTGCTCGTGTCACGCTCAGCACTCAGGAAGTGGAGCCGGTACAACAGGGAAACAGGCCTCAGCGGAAATGTCGGCCATATCGTTGGCCGCTACAGCTACGACACGACCTCGCAGTCAGAACTATGCGCGCATGCTGTAACCAAGCTAAAGAGCCTGTACGACATGGAGACGACCTACGAGGCGGAGCTTTATACCATCCCCGACGAATTAGGTATCGGGGACACGGTAAGTATCACCGAGCCGGACGGCTCCCTGTATCTGACAGCAAGAGTGTTAAAGCTCAGCGTGAGTGAAACAAATGACAGCAAAAACGTCGCCAAACTTGGCGATATTTCAGACGACTAAGGGAGGGACGTGTTATGCAGAAAATCATGCTGAACCTCGTGCCTAGAGGCGCACAGCCGACCGCTTACGTGTCGCAGGGGGACATCGGCAGGAAGGTTGCGTTCACGGTATACGACGGTTCTGAAATCTTAGATATCTCGGAAGTATTATCGGCAACGATTGGCTTCACGAAGATGGACGGCAACAGCTACATCGGAGAGGCCGAAATTTCCGATGATGAAATTATATATACAACAGAACTGCAGGGCACGATCATCGCCGGTGATTATCCGGCGAAGCTGCAGCTGACCATGAGTGACGGGCTGATCCATACAGCTCGTTTTATTATGCACGTAGATCCTCGCACGGTTGACTATGATCAGGATAGCTCCGAGAGCACGATCAGCGCACTTGCGGAGGCGCAGAAGGCAGCATATGAGGCTGTTGCGGCGTATCAGGCTGCAGTTGCTGAGATGTACGAGAAGCTCGAGAAGGTTGGCGAGAATCTGGCAAGCGTCGGCACGATTACCAATAATCTCGCACAGCTCTCGGTCTCTGATACTGCTGAGGAATTTTATCCGAAGACAATCGGCAAGGCGGTCACCCTGTCATCCGGCACAATGCTAGAGGACGCTCTTGCAGCACTGCAGGAGGACATCGACTCTAAGATCAGTTCAGTCACGACGGGCACAATGTTTTACTCTAAGCAGGTCACTTACAACATTGGCGCTGTCGAGGCAGGGCATTATATCCAATGGACACTTAACAGTGACTTCCCTGACCGTGATAGCTATACGCGCAATTTTACAGTATATCGCCAGAACGGCTCCGGATCAGATACAGCCCTCGCCACTATGCACGGCACAAGCATTGAGATCTATCCGTTTAAGGACACCGGAGATACCTTCTCGGTCACTATCGACTGTAAGTGGCTGCGCGATGATGTGGTCAACAAGATCACGAGCGAAATCAAGACACCGTCAGATCTTTATGTATCACCGTAAGGAGGTAATCGATGAGAGTATTTTACGTAACAGCCAGTGATGCCTCCGACGAACCGAAGCTCCTGCTCGGGCGTGAGGGTGAGGCAAATGCAACACAGATCAAGATCAATGTGTCGAACCTAATTGCTACTTTTGGAGAGGGAACAGCGACCTGTTATAACCTGAGACCTCAACGTCAGTTTAAGACGACTGAGGTCAAATATGAGGTAGAGACAACCAGAGAGGGCAATAACATCATCTGGATCCCTGACGCAACGGCGATGAATCATGCCGGTTTCGGACGATTTGAGCTTGTGTGGACGGTAGACGACACGATAGCTATTCCGTATATCTGGACAACGGAGATCAATCCACAGCCTAAAGGGATGCGAAGACTTGCTCCGGAGGCCGACTCCACACTTGACAAATACATCACCGACATCATCCAAAGCAAAATTGATGAGATTTACGAAGCGAAAGACCTGGCAGCGAACTTAGCTGCAACCATCAACGCAGCTCTGGCACATTTGCAGAGTACAGAGATCAGCGCAGCGCTCAGTTCTTACCCTGTCGGTTCTGTCTATATCTCAGTCCTCGCCACTGAGCCGTCTGAGGCTCTTGGCGGTGGTACGTGGGAACGGCTAAAGGACATGTTCCTCTTAGCTGCCGGTGACATCTACGAGGCAGGAACGACCGGAGGCGAGGCGACCCATACGCTGACCATAGACGAAATGCCGAAGCATTATCACGTTTCGAGAATCAGGTGGGAGAACCGGAAAATCAGCGCTGGCACGGCACCGATTGCACACGTCGGCGGAACACCTGTTTCTGCGAATGATATCTATGGCGGCAATATGTCAGTCGACGCGCCTTTGACGACAAATAACTCCGGATCTATCGCAAATACCGGTGGCGATGCAGCACATAACAACATGCCTCCGTATATCGTTGTATATGTGTGGCGAAGGACAGCGTGAGGTGATGTGCATGAATCCATTATTTAATACCGTCGTCACGGCTCTGTTGTCGTCCGGAGCAGTCAGTTTGATCATGTTCCTGATCACCAGGCATGACCAGAAGAAAGATAAGAATTCGGAGGTCCTGAGAGCGATCGAGGATCTGAAAGAATCCGTCACATCGATTGAGGATCGCATGGAGAAAGAAAACGCAGACGATGCACGACGCCATATCCTTCGATTCGATGACGAACTGAGACGCGGCATGGATCACAGTGAAGAGAGCTTCAACCAGATCCTCGAGGACGTTAACTTTTACAAGCAATACTGCATGGACCATCCGCGATATGAGAACGACAAGGCCACATCTGCGACGGATAATATTGTCAATACTTATAAGCAAGTAAAGAAGGATAACCGGTTTATTTGATATCAAAGGAGGACAGAAAAAGATGAAGGAAAAGATTTCAGCGGGAACGATTGCCAGAACAGTCCTTGTATTTCTCGCCCTGATCAATCAGGGACTCACGATTGCCGGTAAGTCTCCGATTCCGGTGGACGATGAGGCGGTCACGCAGTTTATTTCTTACGCATTCACTGCGGTCACAGCTGTGGTCGCATGGTGGAAGAACAATTCCTTCACACAGAAGGCTATCGAGGCTGACAAGGTTCTGCACGAAGAGGAGGGCTGATATGAAAGAGATCAATACATCTCTCAAAGCAAAGAGCATCAGCTACGGTTCATCCCGTAGCGCATCGAGCATCAAGTATCTGATCTATCACTATACTGGCAATAGCACGGATACAGCTAAGGCGAATGCGAATTACTTCGCCAACGGCAACACAAGAGCTGCAGGTGCTCACTACTTTGTCGATGCGACAAGCATTTATCAGAGTATTGACGACCTGAAAACAGCGTGGGCTGTCGGAGGTTCTAAGCAGTCCTCTTATGGCGGTACGATGTACGGAACCATCACGAACTACAACAGTATCAGCATTGAGATGTGTTCGACGAACGGTGCTATCTCCGAAGAGACGCAGAAGAACGCTGTTGAGCTTGGTCAGTACCTCATGCAAAAATATGACATCCCGATCAGCAGGGTATATCGGCACTTCGACGTCAACGGCAAGATCTGTCCCGGCTGGGATGGATGGACAACTTACAGGGGCCAGTCTGACAGCAAATGGTCAGCTTTTAAGTCTGCCCTCGAGAACAAGAACACAACTGAAGATACTGCTCAGGAAATGGCTTTTGTGAGTACTGAGACGCCTTTTAGAGTCAGGGTAAAGATTGACGATCTGAACATCCGCAAGGGTCCGGGTACGAACTACAGTAAGCGAGGCATTTATACCGGTAAGGGAGTTTTTACAATTGTTGATACTTCAACCGGCAAGGGATCGGATAAAGGCTGGGGATTGCTTAAATCCTACGAGTCTGCCCGTGATGGATGGATTTCTCTTGATTACTGCGAGGTGATTTAGGTATGTATCGTGTCAGGTTGACATGGGAAGACAGCAAGTCACAGATCGGAGCCTATAGCGTGCTCGAGAATGCAAAGAAGTGCGCTGACGAGCATACCGGTTACACGGTCTATGACGGCAACGGCGTGGCGGTATATCCAGTCCAGGAGACCGTCACCGACAGCAGTAAAGGAGGAACAGGCAGAAGAATGAAAGTTGCATGGATCAAGAGCGTTGTGAGCTCCAATGCTGACAACGAGGCATATAGTACGGCCTGCGTGCTCTGGGACGGAGAGTGGGCCGGAATCATTGACTTTGGCACGTGGACAAAGACAAAGTACATGATTCAGTTTCTGAAGGGACAGGGCATCAAGCACATCGATGCGATGATTCTGAGCCACTATCACAGCGATCACACCGGTGATAAATCATCCGGAAGATTCCATCAGGGAGTCATGGAGCTCCTTGCTTCCGGTATCGACTTTACCGGAGCAACCTTTTATGCACCTCATTCCGGCATCGACTGGAGTAAAGGCACATGGTCATCTGATTACAAGAGCAGGGAGACAGAGTTGTGTAATTACATGACTAGCAAAGGTATCAAGGTCGTGAAGCCGACGGAAGGGCAGGCGATTTCTGCAGGATCTGGAAAGATTTATTTCCACAACGTTAGCTCTGCTAAGTATGCGAACTACTACTCCAATAAGTACGACGAGTACAACAACGAGGGCAAGTATACCAACTACAACAACTTTTCAATGATTGCCATCTACAAGGACGACGATAACGTTATCGCATTTCCTGGAGACATTGAGTATCCGGCACAGAAGCAGAACTACGGACTGTTCGAGGGCGTGGACGTCCTGACGGTCGAGCATCATGATCTCAATTACCGGACACATCCGCAGTATATGCAGATGGTGCAGAATGCGAGATATGCGGTCATCCCTCAGTATCACAACTATGACCAGTCTGAGCGTCCGCTGTACACAGTCAGCCAGCTCCTCAGAGGTGGCACGATCGTCTATGACACGCTGATCTCCGGCACAGTCATCTATGACGGCAAGCGTATGACGTCCGACAACCATGCGACAGCACGGCTCAATGGCGATACCGGCATGGGTAGATTCCTCATCATGAACGAGGATCTGCATAATCTGCCTGCCGGTGATTACTATGTCCAGAACTACAGCTATGCCAAGACCATCAAGAACTATCCGGCAGCTTCCAACGGTGGCAAGTTCTGGGGCGGTGCAAGAATCAAGGTTCTGGTAGACAAGGGCAACGGGTGGAAGTTCGTGCACAAGACTATCCTGCTCTACAATCTGGATTGCTCCGATCAGTACATGGCGATTCAGCAGTATAGAGGCGAGGAAGACAAGTGGACGAACTGGAAATATCTTAAATTTTCCTGATACTTAAGGAGGTGATCAGAAAGATGCGGAGAGGAACAACACCGGCATTAACCATCATGACGGGTGTCGATCTGACAGGCGCAGAGATCTACGTGACCTTTGCACAGAACGGAACGGTCAAGTTCGAAAAGCGTGAGACAGACATGACCGTGAGCGAGGACGGTACGCTTGAGATGGAGCTTTCGCAGGAGGAGACAATTTCCCTGAAAAACGGAAGCGTAGAAATTCAGGTGGCATACAAAAAGGATGATGTAGTTGAGCGTTCAAACATCATCGCGGTAAGTGTGGAAAGAATTCTTAAGAATGAGGAAATCTGAGTACGACAATTGATGTGACATTCAAACAGGATGAAGCGTTAAACGTAAATCTGGTACAGTCCGGTAAGGATGGGCTGTCCGCATATGAGGTAGCCGTAAAGAACGGATACGAGGGAACGGAAGAGGAGTGGCTCGCATCCCTGAAGCCTGTCAAAGGCAAAGATTATTTTACTGAAGCAGATATTGCAGAAATTCAGGATGGTGTAGAAGTCTGCAAGACCTTCACCTATGACGCTACACTCACAATGGATACTGCGACTCTGACGAACACCTACACTGTGGATGCTACAACAGACATTTCAGACTTGATTACATGGGTGAATGCCGGTAAGCCGGTGAAGATTGACTTCAATGTCGATGGCACTACTAAAAATGTGTTTACAGGAATTCTTTCCAATTCCACTGGTGCCATAGCAAATTACAATATCGGAACTATCAATGCGAACAATTTCGCTTATCAACAGTTGATTATTATGGAAGGTTAAGTGTTCGTGTACGTGGAAGGATGGAGCGAGATTGTTGACCTCTCATCCTATTCCACCACGGAGCAGGTAAACGCACTGATTTCAGAAGCGATTGGGGGTGTAGCAGATGGCACTTATTGATAAGCTGACAGCGATTGCGGACGCAATCAGAGCAAAGACAGGGAAGAGCGATAAGCTGACACTCGACCAGATGGCTACGGAAATTGAAAGTATTGAGTCGGGTGGTGGAAGTGCTTCAGAGCCGTATATTGAGTATAAGTATACTTCTACCAATCGCGTGCTATCTGCGGTCATGCGTGGGTACACATTTATACCGTACTGCTGTTTTTACGGACAAAATAATATAACGAGTCTTGAAATTCCGAATATTATCAAAGTTATTGAAAACAGTGCATTTCATAATTGTTCCAACTTAGCACTTACAGAATTACCATCTGGACTCACAAGTATTGGAAGTTATGCATTC
>JAUNAN010000126.1 GCA_030527595.1 Lachnospiraceae bacterium
GGTCTTCGACCTTGGATTCATCCTTCGGATCCTCGTCTTTGGATTCATCCTTTGGATCTTCCGAAGCAGTGTATTTATTTGTAAACTGTACGCTCAACGTCGTCACATCCTGAATCGGATCAGTACCTTCACTTAAGAACAGTGGGTCGCCTTCCGGGCTTCCTTCGTGATAATCCAGCACATGATCAACCTGCAGCACGCCCTGCGCCTCATTGAAGGAGACCAGGACATCAATGCTGTGTACTGTCTCATCGTACTCATATGCACTGTCGCTGCCTGCCGTTTCCTTGATGGAAAAGACATAGATTCCCGCTGCATAGAAGGTCATGGGACCAAACTCCCCCATATCACTCGAAGCGGTCTTGAGCACGACAGAAGTCTCTTCCGGAGAATGATCCAGCGCATCTGCGCCGGAATTCATCTGCTCGATCGTCAAGGTGAAAGTGCCGTCTTCCTTCGGCATCTCGCCGCCTTCCTTTGCCGGGACGATCTTTTTTTCAACCGGAATCTTAATTGTTACAGGGTCGCAATTATAGTAGTGATTGATAAAGACGAGTCCTTCCTCTGTGAACAGGGGATATCTATCCGTAGGCATTCCGTAGAAGGAATTTTCCTCGTCAACCACCAGATTGCCCGCATCGTCCTGAACGATCTCGATCCAGATGCGAAAATATCCATTGTTATAGGAAAAGCCCTTCTCGGTTCCCGCAATCTCATTTACCTGGTAGCAATAAGTTCCCGCCTCAGTAAAAGTGATCTCGAAGTAGTCCGTCTTTTCCTGGTCTGTCGTGATATCCAGAGTCGTCTTCTCCGGAAGCTTTGCTTTTGCATCGTCACTTCCGGGAGCGATCTGAAAGGTAAATGTAGATTCCACCTTGGTAGATCCGGTCGGATGGTAATCGATCTTCTTTGTCACCGGAATTTTTACTACTAACGAATCAGCAGCGTCCGGCTCTGCAGCATCCGACTCCGCATCCTGCGTATGCGCTCCGTTTTCTGTATTTTCATACTGAATATCGGAAGAAGCATCGCCCTCCTCCGCAAATGCAGAAACAGATATCAGCGGACAAATAAGAAGAACCGCCATGCACAGGGCAAGCAGCCGATATCTCACTCTTGTTTTCATAGTGTCTCCTCTCTCCTGACTGGATTTCTTGTTCAATCGAGCGGGACGGGTCATTTTTGCACACCGCTCCCTTAGCTTCAGTATATGAAAGACTTTTAACAAATTCAATAAAAAAGCCGAATTTCGGGTGGTATTTATCCGCCGGAGACAGATTCTGTCTCATTTTTCTTCTCATCGCCTGCAATCCAGCGGTAGATCAGAGGCCGGTCTGCGCCCACTTCCGGAGAATCCGGTACTGTCTGCAGCACTGCCGATTCCGTGACGGTCGTGCCGGGTGTGCTTTCCGGTGACTGAAGTGCGATCTCTTTGTCTGCATTTATGCCGTCGGCAGAAGGAAGAGAAAGCCCCGCCTGGCTCGTCCATGCCGGTGTCTGCACAGCCGTGATATCTCCCGTCCATCCCGGAATATGCATCGTTCTCTTGCTTCCGGCAGGAACGGATTCTTCCTGACCCGGAATATTTGTGTCACTCCTGCCGGGCTTTTTCGTCTCGACCTCGACTTCTACGTCCGTGCCGACATCGGTCCAGTTTCCTTCGCCGTCCCACTCCGTCTCGTAGGATTCCGTCTCACTGGCATAGAATGTACAGGTGCCGTAGGGCTGACCGTTTTGGAAGTTTCCTGTCAGCTTGTAGCCGTTATCAGTAAAATAGTAAGTGCCCCAGCCGTTCATGTTATCATTGGACCAGGCACCATCATAGACAGATCCGTCAGACCACTGATAGACTCCCTGGCCCGCTCGCACACCGCCGGAAAAATCACCGCTGTAGGTCTCTCCGTTTGAATAAGTCACATTTCCTTCGCCCGAGAGAATCCCGCCGGAATAGCCTCCGTCATAGGCCACTCCGCTTTCGCGGAAAATACTTGCCTCGACAAATTCCCCCTCCTCGACGGAGAGCATATAGCGGCCGTCTCCCGGTATCGTATAGGTGCCGTCCGTAAAGGTATTCTCCGAGAATGTTCCGCTGAGCTCCGAGCCGTCCGCAAAGGTATAAATCCCCTCACCGTTCATAGCATCATCGCTCCATTCACCGGAATAGACCGAGCCGTCCGACCAGGTATAAGTACCGCGTCCGCTGCGGCTTCCCTCGGAAAATGCACCCGAATAGACGTCCCCGTTTGCAAAAGACATCGTCCCGCTGCCGCTGATCTGCCAGCTGTCGAAATTTCCGGTCAATGTCGTTCCATCCGCAAAGGTCACCTCCGCCGCTGTTGTACCGGACTCGCCGATGCGGATCTCGTAATCCCCCTCTTCACCGCGATAGGTATAGACTCCGAGAACAAAGGTGTTTTCCTCAAAGGTACCCTCCAGCGCACTGCCGCCGGCAAAGGTATATGTCCCGGTACCGTTCATCTGATCCGCTTCCCATTCACCGTCATAAGCATCGCCCGATTCCCAGGTGAACGTTCCGGATCCCTCTCTCTTTCCGCGGTAAAAGCCTCCGGTATAGGTGCCGGTTCCCGGATAGGAGATCGTGCCTTTTCCCTGAAACTGATTTGCCTCCCAGCCTCCGTCGTAGGTCACTCCGGTGTCAAATGAAAACACGCCCTCCCCAGAAAACTCTCCGAAGGTCGTCTCTCCCGTATAGGTACCGGTGCTCATAGTCACTCTGTGAAAAAAAGTATTTTCCGCCTCGCGGACTGCCCGGAGGGGAATATTCGTCGTAACCGAGAGCGCTGCCGCAATCAGAGCTGCCACCGCGATGGTCGAGATCACGATACGCCGCTTGTGTCCCTTCGGCTTCTCTTCCTCATCCTCATCGTCATCCCCGTCAATCTCTTCCATGGGATCTTCCAGAAAAGTCTGGATCCGCACGGTTTCATGCTTTTCATTTTCCGGGATGAAGGCCGGCTCTGCTGCTTCTGCAGCCTCATTCTCCGGACTGAAAACCTGATCTGCTGCCTCCAAAGCGTCTTTTTCCGGACTGACAGCCGGCTCTGCTGCCTCTGCTGCCTCGTTTTGCAGCTCCTCAGCTTTTTTCATTTCCTCACTCATTCGCACCCCCCGCAGAAAAATCTGCCATAAGTACTTTCTGCTTTCTATTATATAGGAGCATCTTTTTTAGCACAAGCAAGGGGCCTGCCTTGATACCGGAAGTGAACGAATCATGTGTGATTCATCCGTCGATCCGGTCAAGCTCCCGAAAACAGGTCTCTATATAATATTTCTGCACGATGCCGATGATGACATTTTTCACAAGCTTCTGATAGCTGTCCTCCGGTTCGGAAAGCGGTTCCTTCTCCGCCCCGTAGATATTCCGGAGAATTTTCTCAAAAGCTGTGACAAATCTGATATAGGCATCTTTGGTCTCATACTGCTCCTGCTGCAGCTTCAGCAGTGTCTGAATATGATCCAGCGAAACCATTGATTTCGAGAGGATAATGAACAGAAAGAGCGCGATGTGATCCCGATAATAGAGCTTCTTCACGGCACCGGGAACCAGATGCAGCTTTACGTAGTTACTGATCATCGTATCCGTGATCGCAATATCAAAATATGGATTGAGCGTATCATTGAGATATCTCACTACCTGCTTCAAATACAGACCGACGTCGGGTATCTCATTATAAGCCGGAAAATGAAAATCCAGAATCTCGATTCGGGCTTCCGCTCCGGCCGAAAGCTCCGGCTGTGTTTTCATTTTCTCCTGCTCACTCTTTTTTCCCATTTTAGATCTCCCTTTCTGAATGTTCTTTATTTGAGTGTCTTTACTACGCCTGCCGCTGCACGGATCGTGTTGTCATTATTGATTCTGTCGCTGACGGATCCTTTTGTTATTATTGATCCCGTCGTTGCATGATTCTTTTACATTAATTGATTCTGTCACTGTCTTCTCAATAATTTTTTTCCTGCACTTTCACTGCTTCACCTTAATCGGTTATCCAATAACCGTTGACAAGATTCTCTAAACCATGTAGTATGATATCAGATATCGCTACTTGGTTTTATTATACAAGGATCTGTGCGAAATACAACCACGACAGGAGGTACTGATATGCAGGCTGCTGTTTCAAATACCCGATATACTAACCCCTTTTCCCTTTTTACCCCGAAGGACCCGATCAGTGCTTTGACCCATTTCATCGGATTCTGGCTCTCGATCATCGGCATGCCGCTTCTTCTGGTCCGTGCCGCTGTATCCGGCAGAACCCATTCGACTCCGGAGCTTCTGAGTCTCGTCATCTTCATGCTGAGTATGATCCTTCTTTATGCGGCAAGCACTGCATATCATACCTTCCGCCTCTCTCCGCAGGGTAACAAGCTTCTGAAGAAGCTGGATCACATGATGATCTTCGTTCTGATCGCCGGCTCTTACACTCCGTTCTGCGTTCTTGTTTTGAAGAGTGCGGTAGGATTAAAGCTTTTAATTGCTGTCTGGTCTCTGGCTGCCGCCGGAATGTTGTTCAAGGCACTCTGGGTCACCTGCCCGAAGTGGGTGTCCTCTGTCATCTATATCGGTATGGGATGGACTGCGATATTTGTCATTGCCCCCCTGTTTCATGAGCTGAGTACGACACAGTTTGCTCTTCTGCTGGCGGGAGGAATCCTCTATACGATCGGCGGCGTCATCTATGCAAAAAAGATCAGATTCACGGAACT
>JAUNAN010000127.1 GCA_030527595.1 Lachnospiraceae bacterium
TCTGTGGAACCGTTGAGAATATGTTGTTCTGACACTAACTAAATGACATTGATCCAAAAATGGTGTGCAAGACGCCGGAATGAAAAACCCCAAAAAAACCACGAATAACCGAAAAAGCAGGTAGATATCCACCGTTTGCGTCACTGCCCGCTCAAGACGAAAATAAGCGTCCCCCATATCACCTCGTCTCACGAGGCAGGGAACGCTTATATATGTTCAGGTGTCTGCATTTCCTATCCGGAACTTAGAACTCCAGACCCGGGAAGCGGACCTTCATATATCCCTTAATGATCTCCACGCACTTGTCAAAGCCCAGCTTACTGGAATCAAGGCAGAGATCATAGTTATGGGCATCTGCCCACTCCTTGCCGGTGTAATACTTCGTGTAAGCGGCGCGCGTCGCATTGGTCTTATCCACGAACTTCTCCAGCTCGCGCGGACTCATGCTCTGCACCTCTGCCGCCCTTTCCAGAAGATATTCCTTCGGGGCATGGACGAACACGCGGACCACATTGTCAAGATCGCTGAGCACGAAGCTTCCGCAGCGACCGACGATAATGCAGGCCTCTGTTTCTGCCAGCTCACGAATGACCTTTGCCTGATAGTTGAAGAGATTCTGATCAGATGTGAAATCGCTGCTCTCCGGGGGAATGACCTCTCCGTGGTAGGAAGCTCTCGCTGCCCGGAAGAGGGATGTCTTTTTAAAGTTCTCACTGGCATTGGCGAACAGCGCCTCACTGATTCCGGAATCGTCTGACGCGAGCTTCAGAATTTCTTTGTCATAATAATGAAGACCCAGCTCCTTGGACAGCATCTCGCCGACGGTCTTGCCGCCGCTGCCGTACTCACGGTCAATTGCAATCACAATTTTCTGATTCATGTTGACTCCTTTCTCTCATTCCGACCTGAAACGATGCGTTCCGACGGACGCCTCACTCGCCGAGGTACGCCTTCCGGATCGCCTCATCGTGAAGCAGATCCTTCGCTTCTCCCGCTGTCGTGATCTTTCCTGTCTCCAGTACATAGGCGCGGTCCGCGATGTTGAGCGCCTTCTGCGCATTCTGTTCAACGAGAAGTACGGTGACTCCTTCCTTGGAGACCTGCTCGATGATGTTGAAGATCTCATTTACAAAGATCGGGGAGAGTCCCATGGACGGCTCATCCATGAGGATGATGCGAGGCTCGGACATCAGCGCGCGGCCCATTGCAAGCATCTGCTGCTCACCGCCGGAGAGTGTTCCGGCAAGCTGCTTTCTTCTCTCCTTCAGTCTCGGGAAATGGCTGTACACCTTTTCAAGATTTCCCTCGATTTCCTTCTGATCCTTTCTGGTATAGGCACCCAGAAGCAGGTTCTGATAGACAGTCATATCCGGGAAGACGCGTCTTCCCTCCGGCACATGTGCCATTCCCATGGTCACGATCTTGTGACCCGGTACATGTGTGATATCCTTTCCCTCGAATTCCACCTTGCCGCCGGAAATGGGGACAAGCCCTGTCAGGGCGTGGAGCGTCGTGGTCTTTCCTGCGCCGTTGGCGCCGATGAGGGCAATGACCTCGCCCTTTTCTACTTCAAAGGAGATTCCCTTCAGTGCAGGGATGACTCCGTAATTGACCTGCAGGTCTGTAACTTTCAGCATGGACATGTTCCGATCCTCCTTACTCGCCGAGATAGGCTTTGATTACTTCCGGATTCGCGAGTACTTCCTTTGTCTCGCCCTGCGCAAGCATGCGGCCGAAGTTGAGCACCGTCAGCTTCTCGCAGATTCCGGAGACGAGCTTCATATCATGCTCGATCAGGAGAATAGTCATATCGAACTGCTCCCGGATGCGGGCAATGACGTGCATGAGATCCTGCGTCTCCTGCGGATTCATGCCGGCCGCCGGCTCATCGAGAAGCAGAAGCTTCGGATTGGTTGCCATTGCGCGGACAATTTCAAGCTTTCTCTGCTGACCGTAAGGCAGGTTGCGGGAAAGCAGATCGCGTTCATTCTCCATGTTGAAGACATGGAGCAGCTCCATGGCGCGCTCATCGATCTCCTTCTCCGTCTTTCTGTACTTCGGAAGCTTCAGGATGCCGGAGGCAAGTCCGTAATGATACTGGTTGTGAAGTCCGACCTTCACGTTGTCGATAACGGACATCTGGTCGAAGAGACGAATATTCTGGAAGGTACGGGCGATGCCGTCCCTGTTGATCTCAGCGGTTTTATGACCCGTGATATCTGTGCCGTCCAGCACGATCTTGCCGGAGGTGGGCTTGTAAACGCCGGTCAGAAGATTGAAAACCGTGGTCTTGCCGGCTCCGTTCGGTCCGATCAGACCATACAGCTCACCCTTTTGGATCTCCATGTTCAGATCATCTACGGCGGTCAGTCCGCCGAACTGAATTGTCAGGTTGTTTACATTTAACAGAGCCATTATGCCTTCTCCTTTCTAAAGCGTGCAGCAAACTTCTTGCGGAAGGTGATCGATGCCGGTGCCCAGTTGAAGAGCATCATTGCGATCAGCACGATGGAGTAGATCAGCATACGGTAATTTGCCAGACCGCGGAGCAGCTCCGGAAGCAGATACAGAATGATCGCCGCAATCACAGAGCCGCGGATATTGCCGATTCCGCCCAGAACCACGTATACCAGGATCATGATAGAGGCATTGTAGCCGAAGTACTGGGAGGTGGATGTCAGTGAAGAAATATTGTGTGAGAAGAGGACGCCCGCCGCACCCGCGATCGCTGCGGAAATGGTGAAGGCTGTCATCTTGTATTTGGTCACGTTGATGCCGGATGCCTCCGCTGCGATTCTGTTGTCACGGATAGACATGATCGCGCGTCCGTCTCTGGAATCGATCAGATTCTGAACCACAAACAGGGCGATCAGCAGAACGATGACTGCAATCGTGAAGTTCGCATTTCGCGGCGTGCCGGTAATACCCATCGCACCGTTGATAATGATCTTTCCGTCCTCTGCCAGATTCAGCTTGTTTGC
This sequence comes from Lachnospiraceae bacterium, assembly GCA_030527595.1. GTDB lineage: Bacteria > Bacillota > Clostridia > Lachnospirales > Lachnospiraceae > Chordicoccus. The sequence continues at coordinate 2,982 of JAUNAN010000127.1, forward strand.
CGATGCCAGGGAAATGTGGATGCCGGAGCCGTCCACACCGAGATAAATGGCGTTGTTGATATTTTTAATGATCTCGCCGAAGGCCAGCGTCACGATCGCCAGGTAGTCACCGTTCAGGCGGAGTACCGGGATGCCGATCAGGAAGCCGATGACCGCCGCGCAGATGATACCGATGAGGAATGCCAGCAGGAATCTGATACCGCCCGGCAGTACATCCTGTGTTGCAAATGAAAACACAGCGCTGGTAAACGCGCCGACGCACATAAATCCGCAGTGACCGATACTCAGCTCACCGAGGATGCCGACGCAGAGGTTCAGGGCTACTGCGCAGATCGCGTAGTAGCACACCGGAACCAGAAGTCCCTGCAGGTGGCTTCCGAGAACACCGGCTGCGATGAGTGCCTGAACGACAATATAAAGAACGATCACCATGGCATAGGTCATCAGATGATCTTTTGTTGTTTTCGAGAATTTCGCTTTTTTGTTCATCACAATCCCTTTCCGAACAATCTCTTTCTGATTGCATGTATTTTCTGATTCGGATCACTTCTCCCGGATTCATACGGCTTATTTGCCGGTTTGATTGGTCTTAGACGTTTCGGCTGGTCTTAACTGTCTTGATTTGTCTTAACCGGTTTGACTGGTCTTTACTGTTTGGATTTGTCTTAACCATTTTACTAATCTTAACCAATTTACGGGATAATCCGTTTTATTTCGTTGCTCCGATCAGACCTTTTCCTGAATCTGTTTGCCCAGGATACCGGTCGGCTTGATGAGAAGCACGATGACCAGAATACTGAACACGATCGCATCAGAGAGCTGTGATGAAATATATGCCTTTCCGAGGATCTCAACGACACCGAGGACGATACCGCCGATCATGGCTCCCGGAATGGATCCGATGCCGCCAAGGACCGCAGCAACAAATGCCTTGATTCCGGGCATTGCGCCGGTGTACGGCGTCAGAGTCGGGTAGGCACTGCACATCAGTGCGCCGGCAATGGCAGCCAGTGCGCTGCCGATAGCGAAGGTCAGGGAGATCGTGCGGTTGACATTGATACCCATGAGGGTAGCCGCGCCGTTGTCCGCTGCAACGGCAAGCATCGCCTGACCTTCCTTTGTCTTATTGATGAAAAGCTGCAGTGCGATGAGGATCACGATACTGGTTACGATCGTGACGATCGTAACACCCTGGATTTTCAGTGCGCCGCCTGCCAGTGTCAGATCCGGAACCGTGATTACGGAGCTGAAGGACTTCGGGTTGGAGCCGAAGATCAGAAGCGCTGCATTTTCCAGCAGATAGCTGACACCGATTGCCGTGATCAGTACGGCAAGAGAGGAGCCCGCTCCGCGGAGAGGCTTGTATGCCACACGCTCCACGACCACGCCGAGGACCGTACAGACGATCATTGCGAGCAGCACGCTCACGATCGGATTGATACCGGCAGCCGTCATAGACATGTAAATGACATAACTGCCGATCATGATGACATCACCGTGTGCGAAGTTCAGCATCTTTGCAATACCGTAAACCATCGTGTAGCCCAGCGCGATGATCGCATAGATACTGCCGAGACTGATTCCGCTGATCAGATAATTGAGGAAACTCATATTCCACCCTGCTTTCTTATTAGAATTTGGACTTTAGAGAATGATTCTTATGCGTGTCGGATTTTCCGCTCGGATTTCCTGCTTGAATTTCCTGCTCGTATTATCCACTT
>JAUNAN010000128.1 GCA_030527595.1 Lachnospiraceae bacterium
GAGGTAAAGCTGGAAGAGTCGAGAGAGCTGATTGGAACGGAAAGGATTGCTATCGAGTACGACAACGGCGGCGGGCAGAGAGGGATTCGAGAAAATCCAAAATTTAAAGCATACGAATCGCTCTGGAGATCATACACGCTTGGGATTCAGCGTATAACAGACCAGATCCAGAAAGTAAGTCCGGCAGCGGAAGAGCAGAAAGAGGCCGCGAGCAATGTGCTACAGATGCTGATCGGTAAGAAAGAGGCATAGTGCAGGGCGCACAGACACCAAGAATTTGCGTAGAGCCAAAAAGAAGCACAACCGACGGAGAAGACGCGGCGCTCCTCATGGAGACCTACGGAAACCTGTTGGATCCATGGCAGAGGCTAATAGTTGATGCCTGGCTAGGCAAGGACGAACACGGAGAGTACTCCATGACTTCCGGGGGCTTGGCAGTTCCGAGACAGAAAGGCAAGAACGTCTGCATTGAGGCGCGAGAACTGTACGGGCTTTGCGTGAACGGTGAAAAAATCTTACACACGGCGCATCAGGTCAAAACTTCGAAAAAGTCTTTCCGCCGCCTGGAGCAAATATTTACCAACAAAAAGCATCCAGAGCTCATGGAACTGGTGAAGCACATCCGGAAGACAAACGGAGAGGAAGCGATCGAACTCGAAAATGGTGGGTCAATTGAGTATTCAGCAAGATCCAGGCAGGCGGCGCGAGGTTTTGATGGAATCTCGTTGATCGTCTACGACGAAGCGCAGGAGCTGACAGACGATCAGGTCGAGGCGATCATGGCAACGGCAGCGGCTTCCGCAACGGGATCCAGACAAATTATTTATGCCGGAACGCCACCGTATCCGAATTGTCCGGGCACAGTATTCAAGCGACGCAGAGAACTGAGCCTAACAAAGCCGGGAGAGCATGACGCATGGCACGAGTGGAGCGTCGAAGGAACGGATCTCGAAAAGATGGATCTCGGAGACCACGCGAAATGGTTCGCAACAAATCCGTCGCTTGGCATACATCTGACGGAAGAGTACACAGTCGAAGAATACGGAACCATGTCGCTCGATGGTTTTGCCCGTGAGCGCCTTGGGTGGTGGATGCCTGCGGCGTCAGAACGCATCAATTACGCTATAGACAAAAAAGCTTGGAGCGGATGCGCTTCGGAGCTGCTGAAACCGGATGGGAAAACGGCGTTCGGCGTGAAATTTTCACCAGACGGATCGCTGGTCACGCTTTGCGGAGCAGTATGCCCGGAAAACGGAGCGGCACGAATCTCTTTGATTGAGCAGAAGCCAACCGGCTACGGAATGCAGTGGCTTGCGGACTGGCTGAATGAAAGATATGCAACGGCTTCCTGCGTCGTGATTGACGGGCGGAACGGCGTTGATTATTTAATAGATAAAATGACGGGCACATGGAGATATAAGGGATCCATCATAAGACCAACAGGCAAGGATGTGATTGCTGCGGCAAGTCAGCTCGTAAACGAAATCAATGAAAAGACTTTAACCTGGTACAAAAAGCAGGAAGTGCTTTCGGAGAGTGCAACGACATCAATCAAACGACCGATAGCAGGCGGCTGGGGATTTGGCGGAGAGAACAGTGAACCGATCGAGGCGGCGGCTCTGGCGCTCTGGGGCTGCAGGACGTCAAAAAGGAACCCGGGCAGGAAAATGAGGATAGGATAAATGACAACTTTAGAAATCGGGAACGTTGAGGGCTTGCCTGCATACGAGCAGGCACAGCTTAACGAGCTTGTGGAAGTGTTCCGGTATCACCAGACGAAAAACGCCAAAAAAGAAAAGTACTACGAGGGGCACATCTCTCTGCATGAGGTCAACTTAGGCGTCGCGCTTCCGGCAGACAGCAACCTGAGAAATTTAGAAATTGGCTGCGAGTGGGGTGGGAAATGCGTTGACGTTCTTGCGTCAAGGTCCATGTTTGACGGCTATGTCGGAAGTAATGGAGAAGAAAACGCAGAAGCTTCCCGAATTGCGTCCGATAACAAATTAATGACGGAATATGCAAAAGCCTGCAGAGATGAGCTGAAATTCGGTTGCACATTCGCAACGCTTTCCGCAGACGACACGATAGGCTGCAGGATCCGGTTCCATTCCCCACAGACAGCGGCGGCGCTTTGGGACGGAAGCAAGGGACGCATAGACTGCGGTATTGCAATCATCGACTCCCAGAAAGACGAGTCAGACAATACATGGAAGCCGTCAATTGTGAATATGTACACGGAAGACGCTGTGTATGTACTAACCAAGACGGGAGCATTGTGGTCTGCAGAAGCTCATCCGCACACGATGGGGCGGCCGCTCATGGAACCGCTTGTATGGAATGCCACGAGTGCAAAACCGTTCGGAAGATCTCGCATAAAAGAACCGGTGCGGCATCTGATTGAGGGATATGTCCGAACAATTGCGAACGCAACAATTGGACTCGAATTCTCAACATCTCCGCAGAAGTATCTGCTGGGGCTGACAGACGAGCAGTATGACGCAATCATCAATCAGAAGTTCCGGCAGTACGTCGGCAGTTTGATCGCCGCAACATCAAATCCGGAAACGGGAGAAAAACCGACTTTCGGACAGCTATCACAGGGGAATATTGAGCCGCACGTGCAAATGATTCGGATTCTTGCCACGCAGTTTTCCGCAGCGACAGGCTTATCTGTGACGGACACCGGAGTCGTGAACGATGCGAATCCGACCTCGAGCGAGGCGATTATTGCTCAGACCCAGACGCTAATCATGATGGCGGAACAGCTCAACCGAAGCAACGGCGACGCGCTCAGAACGATCATGATCATGGCGCAGGCAATTGCGGAGAACAAGACGGTTGCAGAGCTCACGGACGAAGCGACCGGAGTGATTGCACATTTTAAGAATCCAGCAATGCCTAGCGTGGCATCAACGGCAGACGCCGCCACAAAGATTTCCGCAGTTCGCCCAGAATTTGCTTCGACGGACACGTTTCTGGAAATGATTGGATTCGATCAGGCAGACATCCGACGAATCAAAGCACAGGAACAGAGGGCGAGAGGTCAGAAGATCCTCGTAGAGGAATTTGGAAATGCAGATATCAACACGGGACTGGCTGAATTACATCGAGAGAATGTCGAAGATAAGCCAGACGGCAGCGGAGCAAATGCAGGCATGGATAGCTAAGCATGGTTTTGCGGACGATAAAGCTTTTTTAGACTATGCTTTTGCCCTGGCAACGCACTACGGCGAGGCAATCGGAGAGCTATCCTGCCAGATGTACGAGGCGACGGCAGCGGCGCAGGGTGTAATAGTTCCGGCAGCAGAAGCAGCGGCAACCCCGAGATATGGAGAGGTTGCAAAAGTTGTGCACGGAGCAAAAAAACAGTCTAAAAAGCTGGTGCCGTCGGCAATCGGGCGCCTGGTAAAACAGGTAGGCGCGGACACAACACTGAAAAACGCAGAAAGGGACGGCGCACAGTTTGCGTGGGTCCCGATGGGCGATACCTGCGGCTTCTGCCTCATGCTTGCATCCAGAGGATGGCAGTACATGTCAAAGAAGTCTCTGAAGAACGGGCATGCGGAACATATTCACGCAAATTGTGATTGTCAGTACTCAGTTCGTTTTGATCGCAAGAGCACGGTTCAGGGATATGATCCGGATCAGTATTCAAAAATGTTGGAAGATGCCTATGCTTGGGAATATGGCGAGGGAGAAAAACCGTATGGATACCGTTGGGAAGATGCAGTAAGGTCCTTCCGGAAGAAGCAAACGTATGAATCGAATGCTGTACACATGAAGACGGGGGAAATGTCCTCTGCAGAATACACGCTTGCGAAGGATCTGTGGAAGCGATACACTGAAATTGAAATAAGCAGAGCTGAAAAAGAGTATGTCTATGAGGAATTGGACAATAATCTGACTGTCGAAGAAAGAGGGTTGGCTGTTGTGCGTAGGGCAATAGGTAATTACTATTATACAGCTATTCATAAAGGACATAATCAATACAAGATTACGAAAAAGGAACCAATTGAGCGAGGTACAGATTCTGCACTGGATGCAATTCTTGACGAAGTGTTAGATTTTGAATGGAGAAGCTATGAATGAGAAAATCTTGAAGAGACTTTTTAGGGATCTAGCAAAAGTCAAGAGAGATCGAGATTTCATGAGAAGTGTTGCACTTGCCTTAGACAGTGATGAAAAAAAAGAAAAGATGATAAATTTTCTTGAGACACATAAAAACTTGAGCACTTCGGATGTGTACAGAAAAGAAATGGAACTAACAATGGATACTAGCCGAAATTGAGGGAAAGTAAATGGCAAAAGATGATTACTATGTAATTGTTTATAAGATCCTCGCATATCTCTATGTCAAATTGAAGGCATGGGAAGATATTGATCAGTATCTAATTATGCCAGGAGGACAGTTCTGCAAGATAAATGAGAGGTACTGGACATATATTATGATCCATATGCTGCGTGGCGGTTATATAGAGGGGATTTCCACCACGAGAACATTTGGGGCAGAATGTATTGTAAATAATCTGGACTGTATCCAGATTACACCGAGGGGAATAGATTATCTTTGCAACAACTCATTGTTTGAGAAGGCGAAAGCATTTTTGAAGGATGTAAAAGAAATTACACCATCGTAAATTGCAATAACAAATTGAACACCTGTTAAACCACACCAGTCCGATAGA
>JAUNAN010000022.1 GCA_030527595.1 Lachnospiraceae bacterium
CTGCAAATTCTCAGATGCTTGGCTGTTTCCTTCCGAATCATACCTGCATTGATAAAGCGACACATATCACGATCACACATCCATCGAACTGCATCATGGCAAACTGTTAATCCAGCTGAATACATCACTTCCAAAGGTGGCGGATGACGCAAGCCCGGGAGAAAAGCTCTGGTATTACCGGGAGCTTCGAGGAATCACCCGTGAAGCATTCGGGAGATTAGTCGGGCTGGAGCCAGGCGGTGTTCAGAACTTCGAGGCTGGGATCAATCAAATTCATTATCATCACGCATTGAAATTTGCAGACCTGCTGGGTGTGGAACCCGAGATCTTCCTAAATGATCATACGCGGTTCTGCGCTCCGGGATATGGTGACCGCATCCGTAAAATCCGATATGCCTGTGATCAGACACAGGAAGAATTTGCTGAGACGCTCGGAGTCACCAGAAACAGGGTATCGGTATGGGAAGCTGAAATCGATGAATTTCACCCAAGCTTTCAGTCTTTTGAAAAGCTAAGGGCAATAGCATCCGAAAAAGGGATCCAGATACAGCATCTGATCGAGGATCCAGACAGCTATAGCGATGGGTATGACGAATTCATTTCCGGTGAATACGGAAAGAAAATAAAGTATATCAGAGCCGCCTACGGCGTGACACAGGCCGAGTTTTGCCGAATGCTCGGATATGAAGGCGATACATCCGCTTGCATGTGGGAATCAGAGAATCGGAAACCGCTCAGAAAGCATTTTGGGCGGATCAGGTTCCTGGCAGAGACCAAAGGGATCAGTCTTGCCAGACTGAATGAAGACCCGGATTTCTACCGGGATGCTTATTCACAATTTGTTGAACGCGACAGCGGGAAGAAGATCCGATATATACGTCTGACTTACGGAGTTTATACGGATGTTTTCGGCAGGATGCTCGGCTGCAGCGGAAATGCAGTCGCAGTCTGGGAACGAGGCCAATATATTATGGGTAGACAGTACTTTGATACCCTACAGCGATTGGCAGCGGAGAAAGGGATCTCTTTAGATGAACTGAATGATGATCCCTCAATATATCAGGATCCCTATGATGTGTTTTGCAGTGGAAACTGTGCAGCCAAAATACATTTTGTCAGAATCTGCTGTGGAATGTCTATTGCCAGATTTGCATCAGAGATTAGGGTCAGTTCGACAACAGTAAATGCGTGGGAGTCCATTTCTCCGGATAAATGTAGCAGACGTCCGGGTCGGGAATCATTCAGAAAGATCTGTGATTTGTTATCCGCGGCCGGAGGTAGTCTCGATGAGATAGAAACAGACTACGACGGCTTTTTCAGGCTGCTAAAAGAATATCGCTCTCCAGGATACGGCAGGAGAATCAGGAAGATTCGAGAGCGAATGGGATTAAAGCGAAGGGAATTCGCTGCTATAATAGGGGTCAGCGACCAGACGGTCTATCACTGGGAAAAAGAGGCTTTATCCCGTGGCAGTTATATATGTCCCGGAGAATTGACCTTTTACCGTATCTGGCAGCTTGCAAAAAAGAAAGGTGTTGATATCAATGACACATGAAGAACAACGTATATGGCTGATCAGGGAGCTGCAGAAAGAAGAAACGGAGCTCAGTCATTATTCTATACCAAAAGATGAGCAGGGCCAGAAGGATCTGCTCCGTGGGCTCATGAATATCTGGGTGCCGAAGCCACTCAGCGAGGAGTTCTTAAGAATTCAGGATGAGTATCTGACAGAAGAAAGCAAGCTGAAAGGCATTACAAATCTTGCGGATCTGCAGCCTCTAGCTATTGACAACAGACTTTACCTTTGGCAAGGAGATATGACTACGCTCAAGGTGGATGGGGTGGTCAATCCGGCGAACTCACAGCTCTTAGGCTGTTGGCGAATGCTGCACAATTGTCTGGATAATCTTTTGCATTCCGGAGCAGGATTGGCCTTAAGACAGCGATGTTTTGAGATCATGCAGGCACAGGGGCATGAAGAACCCACCGGCCAGGCAAAGATTACACCAGCATATAATCTGCCTGCAAAATATATCCTTCATACTGTAGGTCCCATTGTGCAGGGACGGCTCACGAAAGAGCATGAACGTCTGCTGGCGTCATGCTACACTTCGTGCCTGAATCTGGCGACGGAAAACGGTCTTAAAAGTCTGGCATTCTGCTGCATCTCGACCGGTGTTTTCATGTTCCCGAATCAGAGGGCGGCGGAGATTGCGGTGGAGACCGTTCGGAACTGGCTTGATGAGACTGGAAGCCAGGTGAAAGTCGTTTTTAATGTTTTCAAAGATCAGGACCTGAGCATTTATCAGAAACTTCTGCAGTAATATAAGACGTTTACTTTCTACACGGGAGGGCAGGACGCTCTCCCTTCTTTCTTTTTATTGTAAATAGTGATGAATAAAGACAATGCTGACTGTATTAAGAAGCACTTGACAAGTGACCTATCGGTCACTATAATATGAGAACGAACGGTCACCTGCGCTTTGAAGGAGGGTCAATCATGGCGAAGGATACAAAAGAAAGAATTCTGGCAGCTGCATTGGACATGTTTTCACAGAACGGTTACGCCGGTACGAACATCCGTGAACTGACTGCATCTCTCGGCTTGGTCAAGTCGGGGTTATACAAACATTTTAAGAGCAAGGAAGAGATCTGGAACTCCCTTCTGGATAAGATGATCGCTTATTATGATGAGCGTTTTGGATCTCCGGAGCATCTTCCTCCTGTTCCGGATTCATTGGAAGGCCTCACGGCCATGACAATGCAGATGGTGGATTTCACGATCCATGATGAGAATGTCATCAAAACGAGAAAACTGCTCACGATCGAACAGTTCCGGGATGAGCGGGCCAGAGATCTTGCGACGAAACACTTTCTGACCGGACTTCAGGATATGTTTACCCCGATCTTTGCCGGAATGATGAAAAAAGGGCTCATCCGAGAGGACGATCCTGCGATGCTCGCCTTTGCCTACACCACGCCGATCTCCTCGCTCATCCACCTCTGCGACCGGGAGCCGGAGAAGACGGATGAGGCCATGGCACAGGTCGAAGCGTTCAGCCGATACTTTATCAAGACATACGGGGTGACAGACAATGCATAAAAAGGCGCTTGTCGTGATCGACATACAAAACGACATCACAAAGCACTATCGGGACATCATCGACGATCTCAACGCCGCCATTGACTGGGCTGTGGAATGGGAGATGGACGTCGTTTACATCAAGCACAATAATCTCTCCCCCGGCACCCGGACCTTCAAGCCTGACTCAAAAGGCGCGGAGCTTGTGCCGGAATTGAAGATCGTGTCGAATAAGGTCTTTGTCAAGACGAAGGCCAACGCGCTGACGAGCGAGGAGTTTTCCGCGTATATCCGGGAAAACGGGATCGATGAGTTTTTCATCACTGGAGCGGACGCGACCGGCTGCGTGAAATCCACCTGCTTTAATATGACGAAAGCCGGGTACGCCGTCCATGTCATTTCTGATTGCGTTACCAGTTACGATCTGAAGAAGCTGCCGGAAATGCTTGCCTATTATGCGGACAAGGGCTGCGAGGTCAGAACATTACAGGAGTATCGAAACGATGTTTGATTTGGATAGTTATTTAAATGCTCTGATCCTATCCTGCCGGGCAGCTTTCGGAGAGCGGCTGCTTTACGTTGGCCTTCAGGGCAGCTATCTGCGTGGAGAGGCCCTCGAAAACAGCGACATTGATGTCATGGTGATTCTGGATCGGTTTTCTGTTCAGGACATGGATCGGTATCGGGAGATCCTGAAAAAGAACGGTTTCTATGAAAGATCCTGCGGGTTTATCTGTGGCAGAGACGAGCTGCTTCGCTGGAATCCCCTGGAAGTCTGCCAGCTGCGCCATACGACAAAAGACCTGCTCGGCGTATTGACAGATTTTCTTCCGTCTGCGACATGGGAGGACGAAGTCAACTATGTCAAGCTGAGCCTGGGGAATCTGTATCACGAGCTCTGCCATCGCTACATCCACGCGGACCGGGAAAAGAACGCTGCGAAGTTCCGCGGTACGAGCAAATACCTGCTGTTTCTGATCCAGAACCTGCACTATCTGGAGAGCGGTCGCTTTGTCCTCACCAAAAAGGAACTCAAAGAGGCTGTTTCGGAGGAAGACCGGCGGGTGCTGGAGCTGGCCGAGCTGCCGGACGGATTTGATTTCGATCAGGCGTTTTCTGTTCTGTTTGCCTGGTGCCAATCAGTTTTCATTCGTCTGGAAAAGCTATACAGTTTCACCCATGGAAGCAAAGCTGACGGTCTACTTCAATGATCCCTTCTGGGTAGGAGTGTTTGAGCGCATCGAGGATGGGAAGCTCTCTGTCTGCAGGGTCACCTTCGGCGCGGAGCCAAAGGACTATGATGTTTGGGAGTTCGTTCTCAAGCACTACTACAAATTGGAATTCAGTCCCGCCGTTGAAACCGGCAGCAGGCGCACGGCGGACAATCCAAAGCGCCGACAGAGGAACACAAAAAAGCAATTGGAACGTACCGGCGTCGGAACAAAGTCACAACAGGCCCTGCAGATGCAGTTGGAGCAAAACAAGCAGGAACGAAAATTGAAAAGCCGGGAGCAAAAACAGGCGGAGGTCGAGCGGCAATTCGCGCTGAAACAGCAGAAGAAAAAGGAAAAACACAAAGGAAGATAGGACAATATGAAAGATTACCTGGCCGTCTGTGGAACAACATATCACATCATCCGGCTCTTGGGTCACGGCAAGGGTGGGTATTCCTATCTCGCGGAATGTGACGGGCAACAGGTCGTACTCAAGCAGATCCACCACGAGCCCTGTGACTATTACACGTTTGGGAACAAGATCGAAGCGGAGTGCCGCGATTATCAGCGATTGAAAGACGCGGGTATCCGAATCCCCGCTATGCTCGCTGTTGACATTGGCTTGGAGCGGATTGTGAAAGAGTACATTGAGGGCAAAACTGTTTTTGATTATGTGCGAGATGGTGTTTCCGTGGAACCGTACCTGCAGCAAGTCAGGGAAATAGCGACTCATGCCAAAGCACAAGGGCTGAATATCGACTACTTTCCCGCCAACTTTGTCGTGCGGGACGGGATGCTCTGGTACATAGACTACGAATGCAATGATTACATGGACGAGTGGAGCTTTGACAACTGGGGCGTCAAATACTGGTTCCGGACGCCGGAGTTTGAAGAATACCTGACACGGGAGCAAAGATGATAGAGTTCAAAAGATACACAAAAGACGATCACAAGGTCGTCTGCCGTTTTCTGATCGAGCTGAACGAACGCGACAGAACGCACATCAATTGGAATTGGGCCCGGTTTGAATGGATGACCGAGCACCCCGAATTTGATAATAGCCTCATCTCCTCCATCGGCCTATGGATCGAGGAAGGAGATGAGGTCGTCGGAGCGGCGATCTATGATATGTACTTTGGAGAAGCCTTCTGCGGCGTTTTGCCAGAATGTAACGCACTGTACCCTGAGATCCTGGAATACGCCTGGCGGGAGTTAAAGTACGACGCTGGCCTCGGTATCGCGATCTGTGACGATGATCTGAAAGAAATCGAGATGGCAGAAGCAGCTGGATTTACCCGTGCCGACCAGTCAGAAACGGTTATGAGGCTCGATCTGGGAAAGCCGTTCTTATCGGAGTTGCCAAAGGGGCTTCACTTTGCAGAGTTGGATCCGGCGAAGGACACTTATGCGCTCCAATGGCTTTTTTGGCAAGGTTTTGACCACGGAACGAACCGGGTGGAGTTTGAAACTTCAGAACAAATCATTCCACGGTTACGTCCGCATTTCAACCGGCATCTGAGTGTAGCGGCGGCGGGCGACGACGGAGAACCTGTGTCTTATTGCTGCCTGTGGTTTCATGAAGGTACGGATTATGCCTATGTGGAGCCTGTCTGCACAGTTTCGTCCTACCGAGGAAAAGGCATCGCAAAAGCCGTGATCTATGAGGCGTTGAACCGGGCCAAGACCCTTGGTGCAAAGCAGGCCTATGTTCTCTCGGACATGGCGTTCTACGAAAAGCTCGGTTTTGTAACGGAACGGCATTACTCTTTCTATTGGAAGGCGTAAGAGCATCATGATAATAGAGACAAAACGGCTGAAAATCTATCCTGCTGCACAAGAACAGATGGAGGCGTTCATTGCCGCTGAAGCGGACGCTGAACTCAAAAAAGCTTACGCAGAGATGCTGGAGGGCTGCCTGCGGCATCCCGAGCAATGGCAATGGTACGCCATGTGGATGATCGAGCTTCGGGACGGAACACATATAGGAGACTTGTGCTTTAAGGGGCTCGAAGCCAACGGCATGGCGGAGATCGGTTACGGTATTTTGGAAGAATACCAAGGTCAGGGATATGCTACCGAAGCGGTTGGCGCTACCGTGATTTGGGCGTTGAAACAGCCCGATGTGGCCTGTGTGGAGGCGGAAACGGCGCCGGACAACCGCGCCTCCCAACGGGTTCTTGAAAAATGCGGATTTCTGCCCTCCGGCACGGTTGGGGAAGAAGGGCCTCGGTTTTATAAGAGTATCAACGGATAGAATGAAGTGTGTGGAGACAAAATCATGTTTGATATTTCAAAGCTCAGCTCCCGATATCAGGTCCGGCGAATGAAGGATTCCGATGCAGACGACATCCTGACGCTTTGCCTGCGGAACACGCAATACTATCAGTTTTGCGGCAAACAGCCATCCAAAGAACTGATCCTCAATGACCTTCACATGACACCGCCGAACACACCGACAGACGTCAAATACTACGTTGGATTTTACGACGGGGATACCCTGGTAGCCGTGATGGACCTCATCGAAGGATATCCGGATGATGAAGCTGTGTTTATCGGCTTTTTCATGATGAACCGGCAGCTCCAGGGCAAACAGATCGGCACCGGAATCATCCAGGAGGTTTGCCGATTCGTGAAAGAGTCCGGCATGAAGAGCATTCTCCTTGGTATTGATAAAGGAAATCCGCAGTCAACGCATTTTTGGAAAAAGAACGGTTTTCGTGTGATCCGGGAAGTTGCGCAAGAGGGCGGCACGATTTTGGTTGCAGAGAAAACGCTTTGAGAAATAAAAGGTTTGGGAGGCAACGATGGTATTATACATCCACGGAAAAGGCGGCAGCGCTGCGGAGTGCGAGCACTATAAGCCGCTGTTTCCCGACTGCGCGGTGTTCGGTCTGGACTACCAGACCTTTACGCCTTGGGAAACCGGCGCGGAGATCCGTGCGGCGGCAGAAAAGCTGAAAACCGAATATGATAACATCATTCTGATCGCCAACAGCATCGGCGCGTTTTTCAGCATGAACGCTGGGATCGACAATCTGATCCGAAAGGCATATTTCATTTCGCCCATCGTCGATATGGAAAAGCTGATCGGCAATATGATACTGTGGGCGAACGTGACGGAGGCGGAGCTCAAAGCGAAAGGCGTGATCCGCACGGAATTCGGCGAGGATCTGTCCTGGGATTATCTTTGCTATGTGCGGGAACACCCGATCCAATGGAGCGTCCCGACAAGTATTCTCTACGGAAGCAGCGACAACCTGACGAGCCTGGAGACAGTCCGCGCCTTTGCCGAAAAGCACGGCGCCGCGCTCACCGTGATGGAAGGCGGTGAACACTGGTTCCATACGGAAGAGCAGATGCATTTTCTGGACGACTGGATTCGGAAAGAAGGTTGATTCGGACGCGCAAAAAGATCATTCTGTTAACTGTATTGATTGTTGTTATCCTTGCCTCGGGCATTCTGACGCTTACGATGCGGCAGGATAGCAAGTTTGATGGTGAACGAATCAGCGACCCGGGACACTTCGCCCTTCGATTTGACCGAATGAACATGACGGATTCGGAAATAGTCGTGTTGCAGGAAGGCGATGTGCTTCATGTATCCTGGCAGATCGAAAAAGGTAATGTGGATATAGTTATCGGACAGGAAAATGAAAACCCGGTCTATAAGGCTAATGATCGCGTTGCCGGAGATGAGGCTGATTTTTATGTGGAGATCTCGAAGTCAGGATACTACACCATCACTGTTTCCGTACGGGAGGCAAAGGGAATAATTGACTTTTTAAAGATCGGGAGCGAATAGGGCGATCGTAAACGGCGGAGTGTGAACGAGGAGAATTATAGATGGAATTTCATGAAAAGCTGCAAAAGCTGCGCTCAGGCGAAGGTTTGACGCAGGAAGAACTGGCGGAGAAGCTCTTCGTTTCCCGAACAGCGATTTCTAAGTGGGAGTCTGGCAGAGGGTACCCCAGCATTGATTCACTGAAAGCGATCGCAAAGCATTTTCATGTCACGATCGATGAACTGATCGGCACGGAAGAGATCGTCACACTTGCTGAGGAGGATAAACAGGCGTCCGTAAAGAAAATTGCAGCTATCCTGTGCGGAGCTTTGGACTGCCTGACCGTTCTCCTGCTATTCCTTCCTGTCTTTGGAAATCGCGGAGTGGGGACGGACGCTTCTGTCTCCCTGTTTTCTTTGACAGGCGTCAGCAGATGGCTGTGGATCGTGTTTGTTGTTGTACTTGGGCTCACAGTGCTCAACGGAGCATTCACGGTTGCATTCAGTGGTTTGGACAAGCCGGACTGGATCAAGCACTGTCTGGTGACTGGAACAGCGCTTTCGATCCTCAGCACCATGCTTTTTATTCTGGCAAGGCAGCCCTATGCCGGCTTTTTCTGCCTTTGTATCCTTCTGATCAAAGGTTTTTTGCTGCTGAAAAGCAAATGACACGGATCGTATCGGCCATGTGAAAGAGCGTTTCTTGATGTATTATCCTCAGAATCATAGACTGAGCTTGCTTGCAGGCAAATGATTTCTGAAAGGATGATGCTTATGAAACGAAACAAAAAGCTTATTATCGCCGGCATCAGTGGACTGCTCTTTGTTGTGCTGATTGCTCTGGTCCGACTTATTGATGTGCAGGCGATCGGACCGGAAGGGACGCAGATCGGGCTGTCAGGTCTGAACTGGTTCGTCTTTAAAACACTCGGCGTTCATATGATATGGTATGAAATCACGGACTGGCTCGGGATCGCAGCTATTTTCACGGCGTTCCTTTTTGCTTTAACAGGGCTGATCCAGTGGATCAGGAGAAAAAGCCTCCTAAAGGTCGACAAGGAGATCCTTGCACTTGGCGGACTGTACCTGATCGTGATCGGGTCCTATGTTCTGTTCGAACTTGTGATCGTAAACTATAGGCCGATCCTCATGCCGGGGAGTGTCCATCCGGAGGCATCCTTCCCGTCCTCGCATACGATGCTGGTATGCGTGATTATGGGCAGCGCCGTTCCGCTTCTCGGCAAGTATGTGAAGAGCGAAGTCCTGTGCAGGGCGCTGAGAATCATTTGTGCCACGATCATCGGGATCACAGTAGTCGGAAGACTGATTTCCGGGGTACATTGGTTTACGGACATTCTCGGCGGAATCTTGATCAGCGTCACACTGCTGAGTCTGTACGCAGAGATTTTGGAAAGGATAGAAAAGAATAATGAACAATAATGATTACACAATCCGTCTGGAGGAGAAACAAGATTACAATGCGGTAGAGAATCTTGCCAGAGAATCCTTCTGGAACGTCTACCGTCCAGGATGCAGCGAACACTATGTGATCCATGTTCTCCGGGACGATCCGGCATTTGTGAAAGAACTGGACTTTGTCATGGAACAGGATGGCTGTCTGATCGGGCAGAACATGTTCATGAAAACTGTAATAGAAGCCGACGATGGCCGGGTGATCCCGGTTCTGACCATGGGGCCGATCTGCATCACACCGGAGTTCAAACACAAGGGCTACGGAAAAAAGCTGCTGGACTACTCGTTGGAGAAAGCAACCGAACTCGGCTATGGTGCCGTCCTCTTCGAGGGCAATATCGGATTCTATGGAAAAAGCGGGTTTAGCTACGCCAGAAACTTCAGCATCCGCTATCACGACCTGCCGGAAGGCGCGGATGATTCCTTCTTTCTCTGCAAGGAACTGATCCCCGGCTACCTCGATGGTGTCACCGGCATCTACCAGACCCCAAAGGGCTACTATGTAGATGATGCAGATGTGGAAGCATTTGACAAGGCATTTTCGCCCAAAGAGAAACTGAAGCTGCCGGGACAGCTTTTCTGAACGGACCCTCAAACAAAGCTGCGCAGCAACAGCAGGTTGCTTGTCCATATGCCCGAAAACCGGCATAATAAAGCCATCATCGTGACGGAGGAATAACCTATGGAGACAAAAGATATTTTACGGCAGCTTCGGGAGAAGTATAACCTGACCCAGGATCAGATGGCAGAACGTGCCATGGTCACCCGTCAGGCGGTTAGCCGGTGGGAAAATGGCGAAACGCAGCCGAATACCGACACTCTGAAGATTCTGTCCAAAGAGTTTGATGTATCGATCAATACCCTCCTCGGCTCTCCCAGACAGCTGATCTGTCAGTGCTGTGGCATGCCGTTGCAGGATGAGATCATCAGTCATAATGAGGATGGTACGCTCAACGAAGATTACTGTCAGTGGTGCTACGCTGACGGCACGTACACTTACAGTGATATGGATGATCTGATCAGAGTATGCATTCCAAACCTGGTAAAAGAGGGTTTCTCAGAAGAACAGGCACGCACGTACATGAAGCAGATGCTTCCGAAGCTGGATTACTGGAAGAGATATGAGGAACTCAGTGACAATGGGCAGTTTGAAGAATTCAAACAAAAACTGATCGCAGAAATCAATGCTCTTCACATCGATGGCATGCCGAAAGTGGAAAGCCTGAACGCCCTTGTGGGGCAGTATGTGAATCTCGAATACCGGCTGCCAAATGGTCAGAGCGTCAGATTCCTGGATGATCACACAACTTATCTTGGGAACCAGCTGGAATCTGAGCTTGGCGAGGGCAGATGCTTCGGTATCCTGGCAAATATGGAATTCATCCTGATCTGCACGTATGAAGCAGAAGGAGCAAATCCGGAACTTATTCTTTACAAGAAAAGATAACTCTCATCTAATCTGACACCACACAGCACGCAGAATCAAGAAGCAGATATCTGTTCCTGTTAGAATAAGGCCACAAGACAGGAGGGATTGGATTTGGACTGGATCAAAGGCATACAGAGAGCAATTGATTATACGGAGGCACATCTCACTGAAGAAATCGACTATGACGCGGTGGCGAAGGAGGCTTGTTCGTCCTCGTTTCATTTTCAGAGGGTATTCAGTATTATGTGCAGCTTCACGCTTGGTGATTACATCCGGATGAGGCGCCTTTCTCTGGCGGCGGATGAATTGATCCATAGTGATGAAAAGGTAATCGATATCGCCCTTAAGTATGGGTATGAAACGCCGGAGAGCTTCACCCGTGCCTTTTCGCGATTCCACGGCATTACGCCTACCGAAGCCAGAAATGGCGGTACGATCAAATCCTTTTCCAGACTGTCTGTAAAACTCATTCTGACAGGAGGAAATGAAATGGATTATCGAATTGAGAGACCAGGCGCAATCAAGGTCATCTGTAAGAGGGAGCGTGTTCACAAGCCTGAGACCGGAGCAGGAACACCGGACATCACCGGATTTTGGGTGAAGTGTGGTCAGGACGGGACGATGCAAAAAATCTGCAGTTATATCCCCGAAAGACCGCGGCTTGCCGGACTGCTCGGCATCTGCTTCTCGCTCGAAACGGAAGGGGATTTGTTCCCGTATGGAATCGGTGCAGAGTACAATGGTGCACCGGTGGATGATAGCCTTGAAGTCATCACGCTTCCGGAGTTCACCTACGCTGTATTCCCGTTCAAAGGCAAGATGCCGGAAACCTTCATTGAAACGTACAGGAAGATCGTAAGCGAGTTCTTTCCGAGCAATGACCGGTATGAGTATGCCGGTGGCGTAGAGATTGAGGTTTATCCGTCCGACAGAACGGATGATCCGAACTATTCCGGAGAAATCTGGATTGCTGTAAACGAGAAATAAGGGATTAATTGTGACTTCCTCCGGAGCCGGACATCGATTTTACGGATGTTTGGCTCCGGATTTTTGATTTCCGGGTCTTCTCAAAATCGGTCAACGGCTTTAGAATGGTCATTGACCGATTCGGTTAACGGAGGTTTTCTATGAATCCGAAATTCTATTCCCTTCCTGAGGAGAAGCAACAGGCGATGCTGAACGCCGGCTTCCACGTCTTCTCTCAGAATACATACAAGAAGAGCCCGATGAGTGAGATCGCGGAAGCAGCTGGCATCAGCAAGGCCCTCCTGTTTCACTATTTCCACAACAAGAAAGAGCTCTATCTCTTCCTCTGGGATACCTGCGCCAGGGTCACAGTGGAAGAAATGGAAAAAAGCGGCTGCTATGAACAGAAAGATCTTTTTGACAGTATGAACTATGGCATGCAGGCGAAGATGCGCATTACCCGCCGGTATCCCGATATGGCGCTCTTCGCGGTGAAGGCGTTCTATGAAAAAGATCCTGAGGTAGCTGGTGAGATCCAGAAAAGCATGAACGGATATCTTTCTATCCACGCCAGGCGGAAGCTTCAGGAAGTCAATCCGGATGACTTCATCCCCGGTATCGACCTGAACATGATGTACATGGAAATGTACTGGGCATCAGAAGGATATCTCTGGGAATTCCTGCAGCGAGGAGCCATGGACTTTGACGAGATGGAGCGCGGCTTCCAGAAGCTCCTGGCTTTTTGGAAATCCGTCTATCTTCGGAAACCACATGGGGAATTCAAATGACAGAAAAGACATTTTCCACATCCTGCGGGACGATCCATTACTGGACAAACGAAATCTTTCCGGGACGCAGGACGATGGTTCTTTTACCCGGGCTTACGGCGGATCATCACCTGTTTGATAAACAGATTGAAGCCTTTGAGCAGGATTATAATCTTCTCGTATGGGACGCTCCGGGACACGCGGCCTCCAGGCCCTTTAAGCTGAACTTCATCCTGATGGATAAAACGGCCTGGCTGCATGAGATTCTGGAAAAGGAAGGCATCCGTCATCCTGTCCTGATCGGGCAATCCATGGGCGGATACGTTTCTCAATGCTTCCTTGAGAAATATCCGGGGGAAGCAGCCGGCTTTATTTCTATCGACTCCGCACCGCTCAAACGCAGTTATGTGACAGCAGCTGAGATCTGGCTTTTGAAAAGAACCGAACCCATGTACCGTGCCTATCCCTGGAGGGAACTTATGAAGGCTGGCGCGAAAGGGTGCGCAGAGACAGAGTACGGACGCTCTCTCATGGAAGGGTTTATCAATACATATACCAAAGACGAATATTGCAGACTGGCCGGTCATGGCTACAGGATGCTGGCGGATGCGATGGAAGCGGATCTGCCCTATGTGATCGATTGTCCGGCGATCCTGATCTGCGGGAAGAAAGATCAAGCGGGTTCCGCAAAAAGCTATAACCGCCGATGGGCGAATAAAGAGCACCTGCCGATCTACTGGATCGAAGGTGCAGGCCATAACTCCAACACCGATAAACCATCAGAAGTGAATCGGATCATCCGTGAGTTTATCAAAAAACTGCCGGAGGTATCATCATGAATCAAGAACTATTCAAACAGGCACTGACAAAATTTTTTGCAGGCCTTATTGCTGTCGGCCTTCTGCTGTTTCTTCCTGCATGGACGTTTCGGTACCCTCAGGGTTGGCTTCTGATCATCATTCTATTTGTGCCGATGTTCATCGCGGGTCTGATCATGATACGGAATAATCCCGAGCTTCTGAGGAAGAGGCTGAATGCCAAAGAGGAAGAGCCCGAGCAGCGTACGGTCATCCTGTTTTCCGGGATCATGTTCCTTGCTGCGTTTATTTCCGCAGCCTTAAGCTTCCGTTTCAAATTCCTGATGCTGCCATGGGCGGTCAGTGTCGTCGGAGCAGTTTTGTTCTTGTCGGCCTATGCGCTTCATGCGGAAGTGCTGAGGGAGAACACCTTCCTTTCCCGGACAATCGAAGTCCAGGAAGACCAGAAAGTGATCGATACCGGGCTTTACGGGATTGTCCGTCATCCGATGTACATGGCAACAGTGCTGCTATTTCTTTCCATGCCGCTGGTCCTGGGGTCCGTGATCTCATTTGTTATTATGCTTTTCTACATTCCGATTATCGTGAAGCGGATCCGGAACGAGGAGGAAGTCCTCGCCGAAGGACTTGCCGGATATGCAGAGTATAAGGACAAAGTGAAGTACCGGATGATCCCGTTTATCTGGTGATGCATTTTTGATATCGATAAGAATTACAAGGGATCAGGAATGTCTTGCCGGGGATGTGGACAGAAGAAAGGCAAGACATTCAAACAGGGCAGAGTAGAGTTGGAGACATGAAACGGTGAGCCAATGTGTCCTCTGTCCTGTTTGGCAGGAAGAATCCAAAGAAACCAGAGGTTTCGTGGCATGGGTTTCCAAAGGGAACAGCGTTCCTTTTGGCACACGACTTTGCTTGCAAAGTCTAGTGTGTTATACCTTTATCCGAAAGACAGCAGCAAAACAGCAGCGTGTGCCACTTCGAAGCACAGGCTGCTGCTATTGCGTTGCGGCGTGAAAAGGTCGCTTCCTTTCCTTGCTGGAAGCATACGTTTGAACGACGCAAAAGGAACGGTGGCGTGACTTATGTCACGGCGCCGATTCCGGGCCGGATTGAGGATAGAGGTATACTAAAACGAGATTGGATCAGTATCACCATGGGAGTTCCAGACGGACATTATCAAGAGCGGTACGCTCAATACTTCTTGCGCGGCTCTCACTTAAATGGAAATGCGCCGCAGTCTCTTCCCTGTCGTGGAGAAGATCGTCATCAAAACCGTAGCGGTAGCGGAGGTATGTGCTTTCCCTGAGGGAGATCATATTCAGCGCGTGATGGATTTCTTCGTAGGTCTCCTTCTCAATACAAATCTGCTCTGGGGTTTTTGTGTATTCCGAAAAAAGCCTGTCGTAAAAACTGCTCTCATCATTGTCCTGATCGTTATTCGGTTCGACGTCAAGGCTCAGCATCTGACCTGTAGAAGGAATAGCGGATGCGCATTTTCGGACATAGTCCATCATCGCGTTTTCGGAAACCCGGGATGCGTAGGTCTGGAACAGATTCCCTTTTTCCGGACGGAAGGAATGGACAGCCCTTAAAAATCCAATAGAGCCTTCCTGCAATAGATCGTCAGATTCGATCTGAAGTCCGGAGTACTGTACTTCAAATTTTGCAGCCAACGCCTGCAGTGATGGCAGCAAATTACAAATCAGCTCCTCCTCTGCATCTGCGTTTCCTTCCTGCGCCAGCATGCAGAGTTCTTCATTCGTCATGATCCGGATCCTTCAGAGCGTTAAGCAAATCCAGAAAACTGATGCCAAGCGATGAGAGCATTTCTTCCGGTACACCTGCTTCCGAAATGGTCTTTATGACCGCAGCCGTCAGATCCTCGGCGGTCAGCTTACTGAGATCCACCGCCTCCCCATCCTTGGTCAGATTTGCACGCAGGCGATTCAATACTTCGGCTGTTGCCTTTTGCTTGTCCTCAGCCGTCGATTCAGCATTCCTCTTGATATCGCGGGCAATCTGCATGAAAAGAGCTTGAATCGCATTTGTATCCGCTGTGACAGAAGGAGTACTAAGCAGCTGCAGTGCCTTTGCAGCTTCCCCGGCGGCCTCGGCATCTTCAGGGTGAATTTTAGCCTGACCGATAATATAGGAACGGGAGAAATTCATCACCTGGTTCATCGCATTGATTCCGGCGATCATGGTCTCGTCCCGATACCGCGCCAACAGTAGCAGCAGCTGCGGAAAGCGTGGATGCTCGATCAGCTGGTTCAGAACGGAGGCATCGACCTTTCCGGTATACAGGAGTTTTGCTGTTTCCGCGGAGAGCCCGAGCTCTTCTATGTCATAATTCTTCCGGTCCGGAATATCTGTTTCACCAAGAAGGAAGTCGGTTGAAACGTCAAAGTACTTGGCGATCCGGATGATGAAACCATCACCCAGATTCTTCGTGCCGCCCTGCAGATATCTGCTGAGGGCGCTGTTCGAAAGACCGACCTTTTCGGCAAGTTCGGCCTGGGTAATCTTCCTGTTTTTAATGAGATCCTGGATACGCTGCCGGGTATCGCCGGGGAGATAAGTGTCGGACATAAGCTGCTCCTTCTTCATCTCTTGTCTTTATAACTCATCCATCAAAAGAAAATCCCGAAGTTTGTAATGATAAACGGTGCTGGTCGAATAGTCGATATCATCGTTTGTGATAATGATTTTTTTCATCGTGTTATCAATACCCGCAAAGGCAGAAAACTCCCTGTCGTAGGCTTTTTCTTCCGCCACACTGTAGGCGACCTGAATCAGGTACAGCTTGCCGTCCCGGACTGCCCTAAAATCGATCTCCCGCCCTTTGTTGTTGTACACCGTCACTTCACACCCCAGATAGATCAATTCATTCAAAATGATATTTTCCAGGTTATGCGTAAGATCATACCGGTTCCCGGATGTCCGGATGCTGTTCAGGGAAACATCCTCATCGTAGAGCTTATAGTAATAATTGAGTTTCGCCTTTGCTTTGGGAGAGTAAAGGGGAATGTCTTCAATGACGTATGCTTCTTTCAGATAACCGAGATACTTGATCACCGTCGGAACGGAAACAGAAACGTTCTGCCCCTTCATATAGTCGGCGATGGACTTTGCACTAAAAATCCTGGCATTGGAAACCAGGATATAATCAACGATGCGCTCAAACACATCCTTCTTTCGGATATTGTAGCGGTTTTCCAGATCATTGTAGATAATGGTACTGTTGAGATCGTTCAGGTAGCGTTTCATGGATTCTATATCCTGCTGCTCCAGCGCAGCCGGGAACCCGCCCCAAACCAGGTAATCGCTGATCTCAAAGCGGCGGCCCAGCTGTTCGGAATATTCCTTGGCCTCCCGGTATACGAATGGCCGGATGCGGAAAGAAACATAGCGTCCGGACAGTTCCTTTGTAAACTCTCTGGACAGCAGCTTGGAGTTGCTTCCTGTAATGAATACGGAAGTGTTATAGAGCCGGAGCGTTCTCGCGGCCTCGTTCCAGCCTTCAACATTCTGGACTTCATCCAGGAAGATATAGAGTTTATCATCTCCAAGATAATCATTTACATAGGCAATGAGGGCATCCGCATTCGGAATTTTCGCCCTGACAGGCCGCAGGTCGAAGTCCAGAAACAGGCATCTCTTTCCGGCGGCCTCAAGCTCATTCATCACCTGCTTTAAGATCACGGATTTCCCACACCGGCGGATACCGGTGATGATTTTGACCAGATCGCTTTCATAGAAAGGTCTGATCTGCGTCATATAGTGCTCTCTGAGAATCATAGAAACATCTCCTGTTTATTGGAATCGCAGTGGTGCCCATCATGGGCTGCCTGCAGACGTCTTTTCGTTATGCTGCCATTATACTTTAAGATTTCGCGGAAAGCAACAATAACTTAAAATAGAAATTTAAAATATGGCCGTGGAATGGCATTTCTTAAAGCTGAGCACCGAGACGGCCGTATTTGACGGTTAAAGGGGTATATTTTGCAGAATATAAAAAAGTTGCCGCCTTAACTGCCATTTAACACGGGGCGTCAGCTTTTATAAGCACTTCACATGGCTATCCTACTGGACAATTTTTATCAAAACCGAAAAAATGTCCAGTAGGCTCCGGCATGATAACTCTCTGACCAGGCAAGGTCGATTGTAGTAATCCAATCAATATACCCCTTTAACTTGCCCCGTGCTATACAAAAGGTAAGTTAAAGGGATAAGTTATAAAAGCGAAATCATGCTGCCGCCTTATCGTCATATCTATTCTATTCTTCTCCCTGTCCCATAATCCGGTCTCAATTGCGTTTTTGCAATTTTCTCCTCCTCATACTCCTCCAAATCCCGAAAACGCCTTATTTTTCAGCTGATCGGCATTTTCTCCGTATAAGAAACCAGGATGAAAAATCCAAATAATCTTTAAGGAGGAACTGTCGACTATGAACTTATTTGAAACTGTCAAAGCAAGCGTCAGCGTACCGGAAGCCGCCAAGGCATACGGAATCACCGTGACCCGCCACAGCATGGCTCGGTGTCCATTCCACGATGACCGCCATCCCAGTCTCAAGCTCAATCCGGACTTCTATTACTGCTTCGGATGCGGCGCGAAAGGCGATGTGATCGACCTGGCCGCAGGGCTGTTTGACCTCAGCCCCTATGAGGCCGCCAGGAAGATCGCGGAGGACTTCTGCATCGACCCTGATAAGCCGCCGGAAGCTGCCGCGCTTGCAAAACCCAGGCACCCGATGATCAGGGCGTTCCGTGACGATGAACGTTACTGTCAGCGGGTGCTTTGTGATTATCTGCACCTTCTGGAGGACTGGAAGGTGCAGTACGCACCCGCGTCTATGGACGAGGAGCCCGATGACCGCTTTGTGGAGGCCTGCCAGATGCTTGTCGTTATTGAATATCTGGCAGATCTTTTAACGGTCGGCGACCTTGAGCAGCGGAAGGCTGTGGTAATGGAACTGATGAAGGACGGCAAGGTCACCGGCCTTGAAGACCGCATAAGCAGAGCCCGTGAGGAAGAAAGGAGGTCCGAGAATGCCGAGGAAATCAACGCTGCCTCCTGATGCGCCGGCGTGGGTCACGGAAGACCGCAGGATCGATGAAATGATGTTTTGCTGCTCGTTTCTGGAGGCATTTCCCATGAAATGCGTCCATGGCAAGCTGTATACCGTCGAGGGGCTTATCCCCGACGAGGCTGCCCTGAAACGCGAGATCTTCATGGAGATTTGCGACTGGTTCAAGACCGGGACCGCCAGGAAGGTTGAGGATCTTATGAAGGCTGTCAAGATGATGGCCTTTGCCGACGAGATCCCGCTTCACCAGGACCGCATCCATGTGGCAAACGGCACCTGGTATCTCGATGGTCATTTCAGTGAAGAAAAGGAATACTGCCGGAACCGCCTGGACGTCTCCTACAATCCGGCAGTAGCCATGCCGAACGCATGGCTGAATTTCCTTTCGGAGCTTCTTGTCCAGGAGGACATCCCGACTCTGCAGGAGTACCTGGGGTACTGCCTGCTCCCTACGACCAGGGCACAGAAGATGCTCCTGATGATCGGAAAGGGCGGCGAAGGCAAGTCGCGTGTGGGACTCGTCATGAAATCGATCCTCGGGATCAGCATGAATACTACCAGCATCCAGAAAGTTGAGACGAACAAGTTCGCCCGGGCGGATCTGGAGGACCGGCTTCTGATGGTAGATGACGACATGGATATGAGTGCGCTGGCCAAGACGAACTATATCAAATCCATCGTCACCTCCGAATGCCAGATGGATGTCGAACGTAAAGGCATCCAGAGTTATCAGAGCCTTTTGTACGTCCGTTTTCTCTGCTTTGGAAACGGTGCCCTCACCGCGCTTCATGACCGGTCTGACGGCTTCTTCAGACGGCAGATCGTCATCACCACGAAGGACAAGCCAGAAGGTCGTGTCGATGACCCGTATCTGGTGGAAAAGATGATCGCGGAAAAGGAAGGCATCCTGCTCTGGTGTCTGGAAGGTTTAAAGCGCCTCATTGCCAATGACTATCGCTTCACCATCAGTGACCGGGCAAAGGAAAACATCGCCGCCATTGTGAAGGATGCCAACAACATCCTGGAGTTCCTGGCCTCTGAGGGGTATCTCACTTTTTACGAAGACAGCAAGGCCGCGACCAGTGACCTGTATGCTGCATACAAGGAATGGTGTGATGACAATGCGGAGAATGCTCTTTCCATGAAGAGCTTCGCCAACTTCCTTTCCCAGTATGCTGAAGCCTATCACCTGATTCCTGACAACAACATCTATCGCGGGAAAGGCAAACGCTGTCGGGGATACCGGGGTGTCGAGGTCATCGATCATGATAATCCCTTTCTTAAGTAAAGGTGTCAAATCATGCGTACGTGCGTACAAGTGTACGATGTCCATCGCGGGCGCCGGCTGTACGCATGTACGTACGAACGCAAAAATCATGAAGTCTTTACCACTACAGAAGCAAAAGGAGGAGCAGATATTATGGCAGTACCGCAGTACGCGATCATGCGTTTTATGAAATACAAGGGACCGGAAATCGGAAAGATCGAGGCCCATGACGAAAGAACCAAGGATTCTTACGCCAGCAACCCGGATATCGACCCGACCAGGACACATCTGAATTATCACCTGGTCGAGCCCCAGGGGCGCTATCGGGCTGAGGCTGAACGGCAGATCCGGGAGGCCGGATGCCGGACCCGGACCGACAGCGTCAGGCTGGTGGAGACGGTGATCACCGCCACCCCGGAGTTCTTCCAGGGAAAGAGTCTGAAAGAGATGAAAGCCTTTTTCCGGGAGGCGCTGGAGTTCATCAAACAGAAACAGAACCCGGATACGATCATTTCCGCAGTGGTGCATATGGACGAGACAACGCCCCATATGCACCTTTCTTTTGTCCCGCTGACAGAGGACGGGAGGCTCTCCGCCAAAGAGATTGTGGGCAACAAAAAGAAACTGACCAAATGGCAGGATGCCTACTGGGAGCATATGGTCCAGAAGTACCCGGAACTGGAACGGGGACAAAGCTCTAGTGAGACCGGAAGGGATTATATCCCGCCCCGGGTCTTCAAAGAGATGACGCGGCTCAATAAACAGCGTGAGAAGCTGGAGGGCCTGCTCTCGGAGGTCAATGCCTTCAATGCGAAGACGAAGGCTGCAGAGATCGGAAAGGTGCTGGATAAGTATATCCCGAGCGTCGAAAAGATGAGCACCCAGATCCGGAAGTACAGCAAGGCTTTTGGCACGATGAAGGCCGAAAACACGGCTCTTGAGCTGCAAAATGAAACCCTGTCCGCCGAACTGAAGGAATCCCAGCAGGAAAGCGTCCTGAAGAGAATGGCAGATCTGAAGCTGCAGCATGATTACGAGGAAGCCGTGTCACTTCTGGAGCAGATCCCTCCGGAGGTGCTGGCGGCCTATGCCGACAAAAGCAGACCCGACAAGATCCATGAGCAGGAACCGGGGAGGTGATGTCTTTGCTGGAAGATAATCGTTACAGGGATATGGAATGCGTGATTCATTTCGGGGATAACAGGAAGCAGGTCATGCGTGAATTCCAGGATAAACGGGTAAAACTTGCTGCGAGGTATATCCAGAAGCAGGACATCGCCGTGCTCCGCCAGATCGATCTTAGGGAGTATCTGAAAGCCAGCTGATTGCAGGCATCAAGCTCTACCAATCAAATTAACCAGAGGGATTTCTGAGAAACAGCAGATTTTCCTCTGGTTTTTTTTATTTTTCGTGGTATAATGCGTGTGTGATAAAGAAAAACGAGGAGGTGATACTTTGAAGAAGAATGATCATACAAAACAAGATGATCGTGCTGTCGTGATCTATGCCAGGAAATCAAAGATCACCCACAAAGGCGACTCTATCGCCAACCAGGAGGAGTACTGCCGCGAATATGCCAGGCTGCATCTGAAACTCCCGGCTGATTATGAGTTTAAGGTATACGAGGATGAAGGCAAGAGCGGCTTCTATGCCGACAGGCCGGATTTCCAGCGGATGATCCGCGATGTGGAACAGAATAAGATCCGTGCTATCGTCTGCTATAAGCTGGATCGGATCAGCCGCAAGATGTCCGATCTCACCACAATGATTGACTACCTGAACAAGCATAATGTTGCCCTGCTGATCAGTTCCAATAACCTGAACACCCAGGACAGCAATTCCAAGATGATGATCCAGATGCTCGGCATCATTGCGGAGTTTGAGCGCGACGTCATCAAGGAAAGGATCACTGACAACCTGATCGAGCTGGCAAAGGACGGCCGCTGGATGGGAGGGATTCCGCCGACAGGCTTTTCAGTTGACCGGTCCCAGCATGGCAGTGGCAGCAAGAAGAATGGGTATGCCTATCTCGTCACGATTCCGGAAGAAAAGGTGCTGGTGCAGCATGTGTTTCAGGCGTTCCTTTCCACCAGAGGCTACAACGCTGCTGCCCGGAAACTGAATGCGGAGGGATACCGGACAAAGACCGGCCTGCCTTTTAATACACAATCGGTACGGGACATCGTGACAAATCCAGTCTACTGCAGCGCCGATCAGGATGCCTTCCGTTATTTCATCGAGCATGACGGCGATATTTACGGCGAGGAAGCAGATTACGACGGTCTTCACGGGATATCGGTTTATAACCGTACCCGTGAGATGCGGGAAGAAAGTGACGACTCAACTTTCCTTCACCCGGAGTTTTCTAAGACGGTCCGGGAGAAGGACATCAGTGAATGGATCATTGCCATCGGCCGCCACGAAGGATTCATTGAAGGCAAGGACTGGGTGACAGCGCAGACTTTAAAGCTGGATATCGCTGACCGCTACAACAGGCCGCACCGGGCAACCAACGCGCTGCTGACAGGCCTCATCTACTGCCCGCTGTGTCATCAGCGCCTGAACGTGGTTTCAGAAAGCGGACGGTATACACATGGGAAACCGCGGTTCAAATACGCCTGTCCGAATGCGGTCCGGAAAGGTTCCTGCGACTACCAGGCGGTTCACGGCGTGGAGTTTGATGAGTTTATCGTAGAGAAGCTTTCCTCCCTGTCAGACGAAGAGCAGAACTATTATCTCACCAATATCCAGCGGCAGATCGACCAGACCGTAAAAGGCGACAAGACACAGCAGGAGATCTCTTCGCTTCAGAAAGAGATCGACCGTCTGGACCGGGATATCAAGGCCCAGGTGAAAGCCTTGCGGACGGCTTCCGAAACCACAAGGCCCTACCTGGAAGCGGATGTCAATGAGATGACCGAGGAGATCTTCGCAAAGCGGAAGACGCTCTCGAAGCTGGAGATGGAGCTGGAGGACCAACAGGCTCATATCAGGGATTATGAAAAGATCAAGGAGACGCTGCTGTCCTTCCGGGAACTGGTGAAGGATGCAGAACCCACGGAGATCGTATCGCTGATCGGTAGCATTGTGGAGCGTGTCTATGTGACCCGAGACGGGAAAAATGAGGTCTGCCACATTTATATCAAGGGCTGCGTCACCGAAGACTATTCCGGCGAGGAAGACTATTTTTTCGGACGCAGCGGCACTCTTGAAACAGAATCAGAAGAGACTACAATGACCGCATTCTCCCAAGGTGGAGAAATGTGTGATTCTGAAGGGTGTCGCAAACTGCATTCATACCTTTGCAGGCATTCAGCTGAGAGCAGATTGTGCAAAGCTCA
>JAUNAN010000129.1 GCA_030527595.1 Lachnospiraceae bacterium
GCCGCTACGGCAGTCAGACCCGATATTCTGCTTGTGGATGAGGCACTGAGTGTGGGAGATGTGTTTTTTCAGCAGAAGTGTTGGAGGCGGATGCGTGAATTTGCGGGCAGCTGTACAATCCTGTTCGTTTCTCATGATATGAATGCGGTCACGAAGTTTTGTCCAAGGACGCTTGTCCTCGACGGAGGTCAGCTTGTGTTTGACGGACCATCAAGAGATGCGGTGTCTGCATTTTACAGAATCGCACAGGTGCCGGAAATGAAGAAACACAAAACCGGACGGAAGCGGATCGGGACGGATCCGAAAGCAGAAGCTGCCATATGCGCGGCAGATAAAAGGACAGAAGGCGTCGAATACGGAGTGGATCCCTTTGCGGGACGGGATGTCCGCAGCCTTTATCATGCCGCGGATGCATCAGCCTGTTCGGGGGCGGGTGACGCGGTCATAGAGGAATACATCTGGAAGGTGGATGAAGAGCTTCTCGCGGAAGTCTGCACTTCAAATCAGCGGATCGGCATAGGAATGACGATCACACTCAGGCGGAGGATGGAGTCGGTGATCATCGGCTATCAGGTACGGGACCGCTTCGGCACGGAGGTATTCGGAGAGACCTCGCTTACCTCCGGATTCGGAAGTCCGGCATTTGAGGCGGGAAGGATAAAGGTTTTTTTCAGCTTTCGCTGGCCTGAGATCCGTGAGGGTGATTACTTTATCACGCTCGGAATCGGAGAGGGAAGTGAGGTGCTCTGCCAGACAGAGCAGTGCTGGGTGAATCAGGCAATTCATATGAAGAGCTTCCCGGAGGGGAATAAGCTGATCTACGGTCTCCTGAATCGCGAGATGGAACATTTTTCTGTGGTGAAAGGAAACATACATTTATGAACGAGGAATGGATCTATCATACACCGGAGTTTGAGTGCGATCGAATAAATCCGGATCTGCTGAAATATTCGCCCTGGTCGGGACACAGACTATTTGCGTATGACTATGTCGTCAATATGCGCCCGGAAAGGATCGTGGAGCTGGGAAGCTATTACGGATGTTCCTCCTTTGCGTTTCTTCAGGCTGTGAAGGATGCGCATCTGGAAACCGGCTTCTTTGCGATAGATACCTGGGAGGGAGATCCGGATACGGATTCCGATTACAGGGAGGATATTTTCGGGAGCTATCGGGAGATCGCGGAGACTTGTTTTCGGGAACAGCATGCGGAGATGATGAGGATGCACTTTGATGATGCTGCAGATGCCTTTGAGGACGGCTCGATCGATCTTCTTCATCTGGACGGAGATCACAATTATGAGGAGGTCAGGCATGATTTTGAGACTTGGCTGCCGAAGCTGTCCCGCGATGCCGCTGTTTTTCTTCACGATATTGCTCCGGAGCCGATCTACGGAAGGATTCCGGGCTCCAGCCGTCTCTGGGAAGAGCTGAGCGGGCAGTTAGATACGGTGTTTTCATTTCCCTTCTGCCACGGTCTGGGGATCTATTTCACGGATCGCGGAAGATATGAGCAGTTCTGCGCCCGGGTGGACGGGGAATATTATGTGAGGAAACTGTTCCACAGTGATCTGATCTGCAGAGACCGGCTGAGAAAGCAGCACTTTGCACTGCGGGATCTGAGGACGTATGCGGCGGATCTCGGAGAACAGGCTGCGATCTGCAGAAGGCATCTGGAGAGATACCGCTGTGATACAGAGGCAAGAAATGCATACATCCTGGAGCTGCAGGATACGATTCGCAGATATGAAGAAACACTTGCGGGAAAGGATGCCTGGATCGCGGAGCTCGAGAGAGAGGCTTCACATCGAACGGTTTATATTATCGGGCGGGGGAACGAGGAAAATGAAAACACATAAGGAAAACCAGGAGATAGAGGAAAACAGAGAGCGGCTGCCTCTCATATCGGTCATTGTTCCCGTTTACGGCACCGAGGAGCTGTTCGACCGGTGTATGGATTCGCTCCTGAGTCAGAGCCTTAAGGAGCTGGAGATCGTGGTTGTAGATGACGGATCCGGGGGAGATATCAGGGAGAGGATCAAACCGCGGCTCGCGGATCCAAGGGTGCGCTTTTTTTCGAATGATCACAATCAGGGGCTTATCCGCGCCAGGGTGAGAGGACTGCGGGAGGCAAGAGGGAAATATGTCGCATTTGCGGACAGCGACGATTATGTATCCTTTGATTTTTACCGGGCCATGTTCTTTCGGGCGGAGGAGACCGGAGCGGATATTGTGGTCGGAGATACGGTCTGGGAGGAAAACGGTGAGCAGTATGTTTATCCGCTTCATGAGCATGCCTTTTCCTTTGAGGTGCTGAAGGGAAATGCGGTACGGGAGGCATTTTTCGGTCAGGAGCTTCAGAACTATTCCTGGCATACTGTCTGGAATAAGCTTTACAGTCGGGAGCTTATCGAAAAATGCATGCCTGAATTTCAGTCTGTGGAACGGCATGTGGTGATGACGGAGGATGTCTATTTTTCCTCGATCCTTTTCTTTTTTGCGGAATCTGTCGCAAGTGCGGATGCAGAGGCCTATTTCTATTGTCAGAGGGAGGAGGCAAGTACCGGGACAAGCGGTCTCGGGCCTGCAGAGTTTTATAAAAAGATCAGTGATATTTCCTTTGTGTTTCGAAGAACGGAAGCCTTCCTTCGAAAAAAAGGAGCATCAAAGGATCTGCTTAAATATCTTGCGGGAGGAAAGCGCCACTATGCGTCGCTTTGGACCGCGCTTGCCGGGCGGATCTTCGCCGGAAAAGAGCGTGATGCAGCGCTGAAAAGAACGGAGATGATGCTGGGCAAAGGAGAAAACTGCGGAAATCCCTGGTTCTATGAGAGTATACGCACAAAGTGGAACGGAGGGCTTGACTTCTTAAAGAGAGAGACTGCCTTCTGCAGGGAAGCGTGCGTGAGTTTTGATATTTTCGATACGCTGATCCTTCGGGATGTCTTCAAGCCGGAAGATTTGTTTCTCTTTCTGGATCCCCTGTTTTCTGAACTGACCGGAATGCATATCCGGTTTTCCGTGCTCAGAAAGGAGGCGGAGAGTCTTGCAAGGGAGGCATATAACCGGGAGCATCATACGGACGGGGATATCACGCTTGCGGAGATCTATGAGACCTTGTCTCGGGAGTATGAGGTGGAACCGTCTGTCTGTCAGCAGATGATGGAAGAGGAGTGCCGTCAGGAGCTGCTTCTATGCAGAACCAGAAATGCGGGGAAGGCGCTGCTTGAGACGGCACTGTCCGGCGGAAAAAGAGTGATCCTTGTTTCCGATATGTACCTGACGGGGAACACGGTGAAAATGATGCTCGACCGGTGCGGGATCTCCGGCTTCGATGCCGTCTATCTCTCCTCGGAGGTTCGCCGAAGAAAGGCAGACGGCGGGCTCTTCCGCGAGGTCCTGAAGCGTGAGCATCTGAGTGCTTCTGACCTGCTTCATATCGGAGACAGTTGGGAAGGAGACATCTGCGGTGCGGGACGGTGCGGCATACGGACGCTGTTTTTCCCGTCTGTTTCCGAGCTTGCGGAAAACAGGATCGAGGGCTGCCGGGTGAACCGGTTGTCCTCCTTCGGACAAAAGGCATGCGGCTGCGGGATCCGATATGCGGATGTCACGGAAATGCCGGAATTCCGCCGTATGCGCGCACTTTCGATGAACCGTTTTCTGGACCATCCTTACCGTACCTTTCATCCGGACAGTGATTTCGATGCTGATCCGTTTGCGATCGGCTTTACGCTTCTCGGACCTCATATTCTGGGGATGCTGCACCGCATCGAAGCTGTCTGCAGGCACGAAGATATCAGCCGGCTCGTTTTTCTGGCAAGAGACGGCTGGCTCCTCAAATGCGCCTGGCAGGTCTATATCGATGCGGGAGGCGGGAGTGCGGGTCTCCCGGACGGAGCTCCTCTCTATGTGCGCGCGTCAAGGAGAGTGCTTCTTCCATGGATGATCCGTTCCGACGCAGATCTATATGCTCTGCCGGTTGTCTTTTCCGCACATACTCCGGATTCGCTGAGAGAGCTTCTTTCCTTTTGCGGGCGTGAGATACCGGATCGGGAATGGCGGCAGGTTCTGAACGAGTACGGATTGTCACCGGATCTGCCGCTTAATACTGTGCAAAGGAGAAATGCTTTTTTGAAGCTGTACAGGAAAAAGCTCTATGATCCCCGGAGGCACAGCGAAGCACGGGAGCTGGTCAGGGCGTATCTCCGGCAGATCCCGGAGAAAAGTCTCCTGATCGATCTGGGATACAGCGGACGGATAGAGCTCGCGATCTCCGATGCGATCGGGAGACGGATACGAACCTTCTTCCTGCATGAAAATCAGAAAGAAGCTTCATTTTTTAAGCTCTCCGGGAAGATCGGAATCACGAGCTTTTATCCCCTCCCGCCGCAGGTGACGGGACTCTTTCGGGAATATCTGTTTGCGGAACCGGCACCTGCGTGCATAGGGTTAAGGAAAGAGAACGGCGCGATCGTTCCGGTTTTTGAGGAATTGAGACGCAGTGCGG
Organism: Lachnospiraceae bacterium; assembly: GCA_030527595.1. GTDB lineage: Bacteria > Bacillota > Clostridia > Lachnospirales > Lachnospiraceae > Chordicoccus. The sequence goes on from JAUNAN010000129.1 coordinate 4,508, forward strand.
CGGACAGGTGGGTTACGGGACAGATTCGGGCGGGAGCGCTCCGCTATGTGCGGGAATATACGGAAAAGTTCGGGCACAGCCGGGACGACAGCTCTGCGGATGCGGCGTGCTCTCTGCCGCTTGAAGAATTTCTGTC
>JAUNAN010000130.1 GCA_030527595.1 Lachnospiraceae bacterium
AGAAATACATAGAACTGCCTGCGTGAAGAAGACAAAGAATAAGATAAAGAAGAACATAACGAAGAAAATAAAGAAGATGATCATGATGAAAAAGGAGGTGACAGACGAGTGCAGGTAAAAGATATCATTGAGGTTCTGGAGCGGGAGATTCCGTCCCGATATGCTGTGGAATGGGATAACGTGGGTCTTCTGGTTGGCGATCGTCAGCAGGAGGTTAGCAGGATTCTGATTGCTCTCGATGCGACCGATGAGGTGATCGCACACGCAGCAGAGTGCGGTGCGCAGATGATCCTGACGCATCACCCGCTTCTCTTTCGCCCGCCGAAGCAGGTTGTTGAGCATGACTTTCTCGGAAGAAGAATCCGGGCTCTGATCAAACATGAGATCAGCTGCTACGCCATGCATACAAATTTCGATATTGTGAAAATGGCAGATGCCAATGCGGAACAGCTTGCGTTGCAGAATCCGGAGGTGCTGGAGGCAGTCGGAGAAGACGAAGCAGGCAGCTATGGGTTTGGAAGAGTCGGAGACCTGAAGGAAGAGATGACTCTGGAGGACTTTGCCCGGAAAGTCGGTGAGGTGATGTGTCTCCCGGCTGTTCGTGTCTACGGAGATCCGCTATCTGTGATCAGAAGAGCAGCGGTATCTTCCGGTGCGGGAAAAAGCTCGATTCCGGATGCGATCGCCTGCGGAGCGGACGTGATCGTTACGGGAGATGTGGATTACCATGCCGGAACAGATGCAGTTATGCAGGGAATCTCCGTGATTGATGCGGGACATTACGGAACAGAATTTGTTTTTATTTCAAAGATGAAGGAGATTGTGGAAAAGAAGCTTCCGGAAATTGAGATCGAGACGGAAGCGATTTGTCAGCCGTACCATGTGCTTTCTGTTTAATCAGCTCGTTATAAGAAAGGAAAGGTGTCTTGTATGAAGTGCAGAATTACAGTTCAAGGACAGGAATATTTCTACGAAGCAGGAACGACTTTCGGAAAAGTGGCAGAGGACTTCTCGGATCGGTATGAAGACGAAATTGTGCTGGTATTTGAGAACGGGCGCCTGAGGGAGCTTGAAAAAACAGTAAAGAGAGAGGCAGAGCTCTCCTTCGTGACGGTAACGGATAAGATCGGATTTGAAACCTACAGACGCAGCTGTTCCATGTTGTTTTTCGCGGCTCTTGACAGAATTCCGGAGCTTGCCGGAAAAACCGCAAGGCTCTGTTTCTCTGCAGGGGCAGGTTTTTATTACGAAATAGCGGGTGTGACACCTAACGAGGAGCTTGCTGACCGCATCGATCGGGAGATGCGCCTTCTGACGGCAGCGGAAATTCCCTTTGAGAAAAAGTCTTATTCCACTGCTGCTGCAAGGGAACTGTTCCGGAGCAAGGGAATGCACGATAAGGACAAGCTGTTTAAGACCAGGATCGCATCCAGAGTGAATGTGTATTCTTTAGGAGAATACGTGGATTATTGCTACGGCTTCATGCTTCCGAATACAAGGATATTAAAGACCTATCAGGTATATGCCTATGAGAACGGATTTATTCTGCAGATGCCTGAGAGAAAGCATCCGAATGTGCTTCCCGCATTTTCACCGGCAGCGCAGCTTCTTCGTGTACAGAAAGCATCGGAGGACTGGGCATCCGGAATGAGGATCGGTACAGTCGGTGATCTGAATGAGTGTGTTGTGAAGCAGGAGACGAGAAACACGATTCTTCTGTCGGAGGCCCTGCAGGAGAGCAGGATTGCCGAGATCGCAAAGCAGATCACGGAACGTCCGGAGGTGCGCTTTGTCATGATTGCCGGTCCCTCCTCCTCGGGAAAGACGACATTCTCGCAGAGACTTTGTACACAGCTTCAGGCACATGGAAAGAAAACGCACTACCTTGGCGTTGATAACTATTTTATCGACAGGGATAAGGTTCCGCTGACGGCAGAAGGCAAAAAGGACTTTGAGAGCCTTCATTCTATCGATTTGGAAAAGTTCAATCGGGACATGACAGATCTCATGAACCATGATATAATACGTCTGCCTTATTATGACTTTATTTCCGGCAAGAGCCTTCTTTCAGATGAGACACTGGAATTGAAGGACGGTGAACTGCTGGTAATAGAAGGCATTCATTGCCTGAATGACAAGCTGAGCTATATGCTTCCGAGGGAATGTAAGTTCAAGATCTATATCAGTGCATTAACGCAGCTGAATATAGATGAACATAATCGCATTCCTACCACAGACGGTCGTCTGATCCGCAGAATCGTGAGAGATTACAGAACGCGCGGCTATGCGGCAGCAGATACACTTGCTATGTGGGATAACGTTCGGAAGGGAGAGGAAGAGAATATCTTTCCGTATCAGGAGAGTGCGGATGCCATGTTTAATTCAGCACTTCCCTATGAGCTTGGTGTCTTCCGGCTTTATGCAGCACCTCTTCTCTATCAGGTTTCCGAGGATGATCCGGAGTATCCCGAGGCGAAACGTCTGTTGAAATTCCTGGATTATTTTATTCCGATTCCTTCAGACGATGTGCCGACTCAGTCTATTCTGCGTGAGTTTATCGGCGGAGGGTGCTATCATTTATAAGTTCAATTATGGCAGGACATGCAGTCGCGGCTGACAATACCGAAAGGTGTCAGGCGAGGAAAGTCCGGGCTTCACAGGGCAGGATGCCGGATAACGTCCGGCGGAGGCAACTCCCGGGAAAGCGCAACAGAAAACAACCGCCTGGTCTCTTCGGAGATCGGGTAAGGATGAAAAGGCAGTGTAAGAGACTACCGCGTCTGTAGTAATACAGACGGCATATGCAAGCCCCATCCGAAGCAAGACCGAACAGAAGCGATACGATAGCCCGTCGTGCTTCAGGTAGGTCGCTCGATCTTACCGGCGACGGTAAGGCTAGATAGATGACTGCACACGACAGAACCCGGCTTATCGTTCTGCCATTTTGATATAAGACTTATACACGAGTCTTATCACAGGTTTATTTTATTTATCAAATTAAAACAGAGCGAAGGACTTCCGACGGAAGACCTTCGCTCTTGCTTTTTATACGATTATTTTCTTCTGTATTTTTCTTCACAGTAGAGGCAGCGGTAAACCTCGTTTTCCTCATCTGCAAGGAAGAAGACTTGATCGAGACCGCGCTCGACGGAGGTGATGCATCTCGGATTCTTGCAGGATACGATATTCACTACCTTCTTCGGAAGCTTCAGATCTCTCTTCTGAGAAATGTGACCGTCTTTAATGATGTTAACGGTAATATTGTGATCAATAAAACCGAGTATATCAAGATCAACAAGCTCTTCGCTGCCCTCGATCTTAATAATATCCTTTCTTCCCATTTTGTTGGAACGGGCATTTTTAATGATGGCAACTGTGCAGTTCAGCTTATCAAGCTTCAGGTATTTGTAGATCATCATGGAATAGCCTGCCTTGATATGATCCAGTACGATGCCTTCATTGAGTGCTCCGATACTTAAAGTGCCGTCGCCTGCTCTGGAGCTCTGTGTATCTGCCATATTATTTTACCTCCAGTCCGAGAAGAGTCATGATCAGTGCCATTCTGACGTATACGCCGTACTGTACCTGCTGAAAATAAGCTGCTCTTGGGTCGTTGTCCACTTCTACCGCGATCTCATTAACGCGCGGAAGAGGATGCAGGATCAGCATGCTTTCCGGAGCAAGAGACATTTTCTCTTTGTCCAGAATATAGAAGTCCTTCATACGAACGTAGTCCTCTTCGTTGAAGAAACGTTCTTTCTGTACGCGGGTCATGTAGAGGATGTCCAAACCTGCCATAGTGTTCTCGTCAAGCTTTTCCACTTCCTCGAAAGGAATGTTCTTTGCAGCCATCGCATCGCGGACATATCCCGGAACCCGCAGCTCCTCCGGAGAAATAAGAACAAAGCTGATCCCCTCGTAGCGGGAGAGCGACTCAATGAGAGAGTGTACGGTGCGGCCGAACTTCAGGTCACCGCACAGACCGATCTTCAGATGATCAAGTCTTCCCTTCAGAGAGCGGATCGTCAGCATGTCGGTCAGTGTCTGAGTGGGATGCTGATGGCCTCCGTCACCTGCATTGATGACCGGAACAAGAGATTTCATCGAAGCAACAAGAGGGGCACCTTCCTTCGGATGGCGCATAGCGCAGATATCGGAGTAGCAGGAAACGATTCTCATGGTGTCCGAAACAGTTTCACCTTTAGTGGTGGATGAGGAGTCAGCACTGTGGAAACCCAGAACTTTGCCACCTAAATTCATCATGGCAGCTTCAAAACTAAGTCTTGTACGTGTGCTGGGTTCGAAGAATAAGGTGGCAAGTATTTTTCCGTCACAGATATGCGCGTATTTTTCTCGGTTGTTTTCAATGTCATTGGCAAGATCAAGAAGCTCATCTGTTTCTTCAATCGTCATATCCAATGGACTCATCAGATGTCTCAGCGCCATGATACCTCCTTAATTTGCTGTATATACAGAGTGGTTATTTTCCTTCACAACATCATATAATAGATTCAGGGAAGTTGCAATGTTACAGTCATTCTGTTTCCAATCTTTTTGAGGCGGAAAAGGAGAGAAGAGCAGCACGGACGCATATACGAAATGGTGTCAGAGCTCTTAAAACATGC
>JAUNAN010000023.1:0-9761 GCA_030527595.1 Lachnospiraceae bacterium
GATTCCACAGCACGACTTCCGCCCCCGCAGTACGGGGAAATCTCGCTTTCTGTGATTCCACAGCACAACTTCCGCCCCCGCGGTACGGGGAAATAGAGACATGAAAACAGGCGAAGAACCAATTCAGAAGTTTGAATTGATCCTTCGCCTATTTTTCGCCTATCTAAGAGACTAATATTTCACTACCCCTGTCTACTGCACAATTTTCATTTGAAAAAAGCAATACGGATTCTTCAGGATTCCTCCATCGGCACCGGGTCACTGACGGAGACCACGTGGTCGTACCAGACACCCTTTGTCCCGATGAGTGCAAGATCAAAGTCCTCGCCGATCGCAGGAACGGGCACATCAAAAGCATTCGCCTCGTCCGTTGTTCCGTCACTGTATTCCACAGTCTCCACAGTCGGCTGCAGAAGCTCTGCGCCCTCCTGTTGAGCATCCTCAGCCTTTCCCGGATAGAGATTCACAATTTTAGTGGAGGTAAGTACGATATGAATCGTCATTTCTCCGCCGTCCACTGTCAGAATCCCCTGATCGCTGTATGCCTCATTGACATGAAACATACTGCTGTCCGTCGTAAAAGTCGCAGTATAAACGCCGTCAGCAAGAGCCGCATCACTTACTTCCGAAGCGGATGCCGCAGTACTTACTGCAGCACTTTCTGCACTGCTTACAGCAGCGCTCTCCGCACTTCCGCATCCCGTAAAGACAGCTGCTCCGGCAATAGCCGCTGCAAGAAGAATTCCAATTTTTTTCATCTAACTAATATTTCCTTTCAATTCATTCCATCACTGCAGTCGGATATTATTCCATCACTGCTGCCAGATGTGCAACATAGAGCTGCTGGATCGCCTCAACGCTGCCAAGACCCTCGATCTGTGCATCAACAGACTCAAAGTTTCCGGAATTTATAAACATACTCTTCCAGGAATCCTCATCCTCGCCTGCCATATCGTTATTGGCGTGATCGCCTGCAACGACCATGAGCGGTCTCAGGATCACCTTTGTGAAACCGGCATCCTTCACCTTATTGATGACAGTCTCGCATTCCGTATCCTCCGGCTCACCCTCTACCGTACCGATAAAGACGTTGTCATAGCCCAGTGCTGTCATCTGTGTCTGCATCTGGTCATAGCTGACACTTGCCACATGAGAGGTACCATGTCCCATAAATACAAATGCAGTGCCGTCTGCTGCCGCTGCTTCAAGGCTGTCATAGCCTGCATCTGCAACTGCCTCTGCGGTCAGAGCCTGTGCCACAGCTTCCTTATCCTCATTAATCACAGTCGCGTCGTCACCGACTTCATCGAGAAGCGGCTCCGCAACACTTACGCTCTCAAACTGATCCTCATAGCTCTCCAGAGTCTTGATCAGCTCATCATATTCTGCACCGTGCATGAGATGTGTCGGCTGAACAAGTAGATTTTTTACGCCGTTATCCACTGCGCGCTGAAGTGCCTGCTCCACATTGTCAATGCTCTCACCGTCGCGGGCAAGAACGTGATTGATGATGATCTGTGCCGTAAAAGCTCTTCTTACGGACCAGTCCGGATATGCCTCCTGAATAGCAGACTCGATTCCGCCGATATCCTGCGCACGGCTGTCATTGAAGGAAGTTCCGAAGCTGACGACCAGGATCTCATTTTCTCCGATCTCATCTCCGTTCAGCGGATCATCCTGAGATGCATCTCCTGTGTTCAGACCGAAATAATCCGGATCTGCGAATTTGCCTTCTACGAGTGCTTTCTGTTCGTCTGTCAATGCGTCCCAAGCCTCCTTTGCAGCTGCACACTGTGCCTCTGTATCCTCTGTCCACTCCTGTACATAGATTGCATCGATCAGGGCTGCAGCCTCATCCGCTTTTGCCTGATCCTCAGAAATATTGTCAGCTGCCTCTGAAACTGCTGTCTCCGAAGCCGCTTCTTCCGTGCTCTCTGCTGCGGATGGTGCGCTTTCCGCTGCCGTACTCTCTGCTGCAGATGATGCGCTTTCCGCTGCCGCTCCGCAGCCTGCCAGTATAGATACGCTCAGCATAGACATCGCAATAAATGCAATCGCTCTTTTCATAACACTCCTCCCGTTTTGTTTTCCTGTTCTGCATCCCGAGAATACAGACACCCCATTAAGATTTCCTCCATCTGTTTTCCCGACAAAAAAGAAAAGCACCCCGGCTCAAAGCCCGGATGCGCGCAACAAACAAAAGGAGTCTTTCATCTTCTCCTTTCCTGTTTCGTACAGCCAATGCCTCGTGGCCCGGAATTATCTTCCACGTACTGCGAGAGGCAGGTCTCCCGGCTGATCGGTGTCCGCTCCGCCCCTTCCCGGTTTCCCAGTGGTAATGGCATTGCGACCGAATCACGGTGACGAGATCGTGCGGGATTTACACCCGCTTCCCTTTTCATCGGACAATTACGTCCGACACCTCACGCGGTTATTTTCTTTTCCGTCCGATGGACGGGTTCATCATATCACGGAAGAATCGCTTTGGCAACGAGTATGCACCCGACGGGATGATGCACTGCTGTTAACGAAAAAGCCCCCGGAAGGCACAAAACCTTTCGGAGGCGGGGAAGAAAAGGATCAATTAAACACCCATAAGACTTGGAACAAACATGGAGAGCGGCTGCCAGAAGGTGACAAGCAGCAATACCATGATCATCATTGCATAGAACGGCAGGCATGCCTTGGTTGCCTCCTCGATCTTAATTTTTCCGATAGAGCATCCCGCAAACAGCGCGGCGCCGACCGGAGGTGTGCACAGTCCGATCGCAAGATTCAGAATCAGCATGGCACCAAACTGTACCTCTGCCATTCCCAGCTGTGTAGCGACCGGAAGAAGGATCGGTGTCAGGATCAGGATCAGGGGACCCATATCCATAATGCATCCAAGGACCAGACACATTACATTGATCAGCAGCAGGATCACAATGCGGTTTGAAGAAATACCGAGAAGGCCGTTTGTTACCAGAGTGGGCACCTTCAGATAAGCCAGCAGCCATCCGAACATGGAAGCCGTAGCGATCAGCGCCATGACCATAGCGATCGTACGAAGCGATTTTCTGAGAATATTTCCAAACTGGCGAAGCGGTATCTCCCGGTAAATAAAAAACGTGACAATGAACGCATAGACGACAGCAACCGCGGCACTCTCTGTTGCAGTAAACCATCCGAAGATAACACCTCCGACAATGATCAGGCATGTCAAAAGTCCGAGAATTGCATCTTTTGCTGTTTTAAGAATTTCCTTTGCCGGAAGGACCTTTCCCTTCGGATAATTTCTCTTGCGGGCAATAATTGCTGTCATGACCATCAGTGCTACACCAAGCAGCACACCCGGAATCAGACCGCCCATAAACAGCTGTCCAATGGAAACACCGCCGCCGGCAGCCATAGCAAACAGAATCATGTTGTGTGAGGGCGGAATCATAACGCCCTGACAGGAGGAAGTAACCGTAACAGCCACAGAGAAATCTTTGTCATAACCGGAATCCGTCATCATAGGAATCAGAATAGATCCGATGGAGGATGTATCTGCTACTGCAGAACCGGAAATTCCTCCGAAGAACATGGATGCCAGAATATTCACCTGAGCAAGTCCGCCGCGCATCCAACCTACGCAAGCATTTGCAAACGCAATCAGTCGTCTGGAGATACCTCCCTGTCCCATAATTTCTCCGGCAAGAATAAAGAACGGAATCGCCAGCAGAGAAAAGGACTGTATTCCGTTGACCATTCTCTGGAAAAGTGTTGCAAGCGGGATCTGAAGATATAAAGCCGTCAATGCGGAAGAGATTCCAAGCGTGAAAGCAATCGGCATTCTCAGCATCAGAAGCACGACAAAGGAAATCAGCAAAATGGCAATTGCAACTGTTGTATTAGGCATTTTTCTTCTCCTTTCCTGATACTTCTGTGTCTTCATTTATGATCTGATCATTCTGCTTCGCCGCAACGAGGATCGCATTGAGCAGGACCAGCAGACCGGATACAGGTAAAATAACATACAGCACCGAGCTCGGCAGTTTTGTCGCCGGCAGCGTCGATTTTTTTGTAAGATTCATAATTGTGATGCCGTAATAAATCATCCCGCCTCCAAAAGCAGCAATCAGGAGATGATCTATACTCTCAATGATACTAATGGCCTTTGCCGGCAATTTAACCGTAAACATTTCTATGCTGATATGAATCCTCTCCAGCACACCGATCGCCATACCGATCAGACTGAACCAGACCAGCATCAGTGTCGCAACCTCCTGTGACCACGCAAAGCCCTGATTGAAAATGTATCGTAAAACGACATCCACAAATACAACAATTGTCAGAATCACCATACAGATCATGGCAAACCATTCTAAGATTTTAAAGAGCACTCTTGCGAGTTTTCTGATAACGCCCATCTTCTCCTCCTCGGAATTTTATAGAATGAAAAAGAACGGCCTTATTCATAAGGCCGCTCTTCGTAAATACCGATTAACCCAGAGCCTGTACACGCTCAACGATAGCCTTCTGCTCATCATCAAGGAATGAATCATACATCGGAGCAACCGCATCTTTGAATGCCTGAAGTTCTTCATCTGTCAGCGTTGTCAGTGTGCAGCCTTTTTCTTCAGCAATCTTCGCATTCTTTGCTTCAGATTCTTCCCATGCATCACGATGCCAAGCCTCTGCCTCTGCTGCGCATTCATAGATGATCTTCTGATCCTCTTCAGAAAGCTTATCCATGGTTGCCTGAGATGCAAGGATCATATCCGGCATATAGGAATGTCCGTCATAAGTCCAGTATGGAGCAACTTCATAGAAGGACATCTCAATATAAGAAGTCATGTTGTTCTCAGCACCGTCTACGACGCCGGTCTGAATAGAGGAATAAGTATCATTAAACGGAAGACCTACACCGGATGCACCAAGGCTGTCCATCAGAGTCAGCATCAGATCAGACTCGGAAACACGAATCTTCATTCCTGCCATATCTTCCGGTGTATGAATTTCCTTCACAGAATTGAAGAAGTTTCTGGAACCCGGATGAAGATAAGTAATACCAACCAGACCGTTATCCTTGAAGGTCTCGAAAACTTCCTGACCGATTTCACCGTCAAGAACCTCAAACAGATGATCAACGCTGTTATATTCATACGGCATCTGAAGTGCATTCATGAGCGGAGCGAACTCAGCTGCTGCACCGGAGGAAACTCGTGTGAAATCAAGTCCGCCGAACTGGCACTGCTCGATCGTAGATCTCTCATCTCCAAGCTCTGCCGCAAAATGGCACTCGATCGTAATACGTCCGTTTGTAGCTTCATTAACAGAATCTGCGAATCTCTGGCATGCCTGAGAAGTAATATGCTCTGCATTGTGGCTGTTAGCCAGTGTCAGAACCATAGTCTCTCCGTCAGCCGCTGCCGGCGCTGCTTCGGAAGCAGTCTCAGCTGCAGAAGCTGCTGTGCTCTCCTCTGCTGCAGGTGCTGCTGTACTTGCTGCCGTTGATGCAGTTGATGCGCTGCTGCCACAGCCCGCTACCATAGACATAAGTGTGCATGCCGCAAGTGCGGTCGCCAGAATCTTTCTCTTTGTCATTAGATGTCCTCCTTCACCTCATCCCTTCCCCAAGGGATTCGTTTCTTGATAAATCTATTGTATAACCCGATAAAAAATGAAAAAATCGTAATCTTTTGCTGAAGAAGGGTTTATTTTTTTACCAGTGTCATTTTTTACGTGTGTTTTTTGTACACTTTACACAAAATCATGTGTGATGAACACTTTAATGAGCCTGTCTTTGACGTGTTATAATAGAAAGCCGAAGAAGCTTGTCCATGTTGACTTGCATCGATACAAAACAGAGGATTATGGATATGCATGTAAGAAACAGATTTGTCGACCTATGGCGTAATATGTCTATACGCGTAAAAAGCTTCCTGCTGATCAGTATCCTGCTGATTGCCATGTGGGTACTTGTTCTGATCGCCATGTTTCAGCTGAGAATGCTCAGTGAAGATTCTTCTATCATTATGGATGATTATATTGATGTGACAGAATTTATGACCGCCTTCTCCAACGAAAATCTGGCGCTCGAAGCTTATATCCGTCCGTCTGCCATGGACGATGCGAAATCAAGCTATCTGGACGCAATGAATGAGACAGATATAAGGCTTAAGGAATTGACGCCAAACATAGAGACAGATGTACGAAACGAATATGTACTGAAGCAGTCTATCAGTCACTCCATGACTTATTTCAGACAGACACAGGAAGCTCTGCTGAACGGAGACTCCGATGAACTTATCGAAACCTACCTGAGTCTGAGTACGCAGGCCGCTTATATTGACGGTTATGCGCGCTCTCTTTTGAACCTGTGTATGTCGAGAGGCAATGCCCAGTGGCAGGAGATACAGTCGGCAAATGAAAAAAACCTGCAAAGATTTATCTTTCTTCTGTTTGGATCTACGATCATGATGATCGGCGTGCTCCTGATTTTCACCAAAAGTATTCTGCGTCCTTTAACGGATCTGAGCCGCGCTGCCGATCGCATCAGAAAGGGAAAGTATGACGGAGGACCGCTCCCGGTACGAAGCAACGATGAGCTCGGCAAGGCGGCCGCATCCTTTAATAAGATGCAAATGGAGATCAATAAAACAGTCAGTGCACTGGAAGAAAAATCGGAGATGGAACGTCACTTGAGAGAAAAAGAAGTAAGAGAGGCGCAGATGCGCCAGCTGCTTCAGGAAGAACGGTTCGCTCAGCTCCAGAGCCAGATCAATCCGCACTTTTTATTTAATATTCTCAGTACAATTGCCGCATTTGCCCGAGAAGAAACAGCACCTCTGACAGAGGATCTGATTCTGCGGTTATCCCGTTTTTTCCGCTATTCACTGGAAAATGACGAGCGAATCGTCTCTCTCGGACGAGAAATTTCTCTCTTAAAAGACTATATAGAATTGCAGGAAACGCGTTACGAAGACCGGATCTCCATGGATGTGGAATGGGATGAATCGTTGACAGATATATCTGTTCCCAAATTTATTCTGCAGCCATTGGTAGAAAATTCCATCATGCACGGTCTGCATGAGTGTATATCCGGCGGTCGGATCCGTATCCGGGCAAGACGATTTATGGAAAAAATCGTGATCACCGTTACTGATAACGGATGTGGTTTTGATACAAAAAATACTCCCCGATCCGCACATACATCCATAGGTATCGTAAATATAGCGGAACGCATGCATCTGGTTGGCGGAAACTTCTCTATCTACAGCCGCCCCGGTATGGGGACATGCGCAAAAATAATCATAAACGAGGATTTACATGAATAAAATTCTGATTGCAGAAGATGAGACAAAAAGCAGAGAGGCCTTAATTTCCCGTATTCGAATCATACTGGGTGAAGATTCCCTGATTGAAGGTGCCTCTGACGGAAATGAAGCTGTTACGAAGTCTGTAAAATTCAAACCGGATCTTATCTTTATGGATGTAGAGATGCCTAACAAGAACGGGATGGAGGCTGCGGCGATCATTAAGAAGCAGCTTCCGGAAGTGCATATTGTTTTTTTGACAGCATATGACCGATTCGAATATGCTGTGGGAGCCATGCGATCCGGCGGCGAGGATTATCTTCTGAAACCGGTTGCGGAAGCAGAACTGCGAAACCTACTGCACAAATACTTCCTGATATCGGAAGACCCGGAAATGGAAATGTCACCCTTTGAGATCGCTCTTAATGTCTGGATGCGCCAGCATTATGCCGAGGAAGTCTCTTTGGAGGAAGCCGCTGAAAATATGAATATGAGCTCATTTTATTTTTCCAGACAGGTAAAGGTGGCAACCGGGATGACCTTTTTGACCTATTTTACGAAATATCGTATTGAGCGAGCAAAGCGCCGGCTTGAAAAAACAGAGCTTACCGTCTCTGAAGTAGGAAAATCCGTGGGATATCCGGATTCAAATTATTTTACAAAAGTGTTTAAGCGTGTCGTCGGATGTACTCCGTCTATGTATCGGGAACAGCTCGGAAAGTAAACTCCCCTTAAAACGCGAAACTTCTGTTCCTATTACAGCGGCTGACTCTCACAGTCCGTTCTCCTCCGGATGCTTCGCGGCAAACCAGACATTTACGAAGTGCTGAATATTTGCCTCACCGGCAAATCTTGTTCTGTCCGCGAAGTTCTCCGTCAGGTCGAACCAGGCCAGGCGGTTGACTTCTTCACAAAGCGGCACCTCATGCTTCAGTACTCCCGCAAATATTTCCATCTCATAATTCCACAAAAAGTACTGGAAATTCATGAGATAGGAGAGCTTCACATCCTTGCCGGAGATTCCGGTCTCTTCATAGAGCTCGCGATAGGCAGCTTCCTCCTCAGTCTCTCCGGCTTCGATTTTTCCGCCGACCAGATTCCACTTCCCTTTGAACGGCTCCTTTGCGCGCAGACACATAAGGAGCCTTGTCTCATCCTGATTCAGTATCATGATCACGTTGTATTTCTTCAGCATCTTCTCTCCTTTTATATTTGTTTCCTCATTCACATCACGATTGTGATCAAAATAAGATAAATGCATCGAAAATCCCATTTCTCCCTCGCTCCAGATGTCCGGCAGCTTATCCGTAAGGTCGAGATTCTTGCATGTTGACTTTATGATATACTGATTACCGAATACTATGTATTTATTTCATCTCCTGTCCATGGAGATGAAAAGTTAAAGAGTGATTATTCATAAAAAATGCAGGAACATCTGAGATTGCATCTGTAGGAGAACCTCTATGAAATCTAAAATTGCCGTCTACGGCTCAGGCACGATCGGGGCCTGCCAGGCAACGCTGACCTCCGGCAATGGATATCCCACCGTGGTCATCGGCCATTCCGAATCAGGTTTGATTCGCTGCCGCAAAGCCATTGAGCAGAACTGGGACGACCTGATCGCGGAGGGTCTGGCAGCAGAAGTAAATAAAACCGCTGCCATGTCGCTGGTGACCATCACCAACGATCCCTCAGCACTCTCCGGCAGTACCGTTGTCTTTGAGGCTGTGGCAGAGACCGTCGAGATCAAGCAGGAGGTCTATCGCAGGATCACAGAGAACTGCGGATCGAACGTGATCGTGGCTTCCACCACCTCTTCGATCGATGCTGACATTCTCGCCGATCATATCGAAAATCCCGCCCGATTCCTGATCGCCCATCCCTTCCAGCCTGTACATATGCTGCCGCTGGTTGAGGTCGTCCGCAATAAGCAGACATCGGACGAAGCGGTGGAGACGGTATGCACACTGCTGGAGGCACTGCACCGGCAGGTGGTCATTCTCAACCGCAGCGTACCGGGTTTTCTGGTAAACCGCTTTGCCCAGGCGCTGTTCCGGGAATCCATTCATCTGATAGAGCAGGGCGTCACTACAGCGGAGGACATCGACAAAGCCGTCAAGTACGCCATGGGAATGCGCTATGCCTCGATCGGTCTCATGGAATACTACGACGCTGTAGGCTTTGAGCTGGAAAAGGCAATTGCTCAGAATGTCTACCCCGATCTGTGCGGCACCAGAGAGATCCAGAAGTCTACACTGGAGGGTCTGGCCTCCGGCAGGACAGGGCAAAAGGCCGGACAGGGATTCTACGACTGGTCAAAAAAGGATGCGGATGATTTCCGGCGTCGTAAGCAGGCGCCCTACTTTGACGGCGTCCGTGATTGGGACATGCCGGAATCATAAATATTTCTTCGTACCGCCGGGGGGCGTCATGCAAATTAAGCATCCACCACACTGTGTTTATTTTATAACACACTAT
>JAUNAN010000023.1:9771-20211 GCA_030527595.1 Lachnospiraceae bacterium
CTCGTCACCCTCGCCCACGGCCGACTCCATGTAGTGCTGCGTGCCCAGTGGCAGGAACTGTTTTAGCATGCGCGACGGAGCCTGCTCTCTGGTCAATGTCTGCAGCCGCCTGACTGTCTTTATTTTCTCTCCCAGTCGGAGAGCGAAATTTCTCCGGAATTGAGGGAAACGGTCTCCCCCTGATCTACCGCGATCATAAGATTCCCGTCATCCCGAATTCCGGACACAATTCCCTCAATCTCCCTGCCGTCCCTCTTAAAACGCACACTTCGCCCGATCAGGAAGGAATATTCCCGATAGGCATCCATCAACTCTTTACTCTCAAGGTGCCCGCTCCAGTACAGAAGGCGCTTTACAAAGTTCGCCGCCAGCACATTTCTGTCTGTTTCCGGATCCCCGAGAGAGATCGCGATGTTCTTTAACTCCTCCGGAAATTCCTTCTGATAGACATTGATCCCGATTCCGCAGACGATTCCGGCAAGCGTTCCGTCCGCTCTTCGCGGCGCCTCACACAGAATTCCCGCCAGCTTTCTTTCCCTGTAATAGATATCATTGACCCACTTGACGCCGCAGCGTATTCCCGTTGTCATCTCGATCGCCTCAACTGCAGCGACTGCCGCGGCAACGGTCATCATCTGCATAGACAGCATCTCGTTTTCCGGCATGATAGAGAGCGTCATATAGAGGCCTCCCTCCGGTGAAAAGAAGGTGTGACCGAGCCGGCCTCTCCCCGCACTCTGTCTTCCCGTGACAGCAAAGACGGGTGTTGTCATTTTCTCTGAAGTGAGAAGCTTTTTCACAAAGTTATTCGTTGAGTCGATCTCGTCAAATGCAAACACCTGCACAGCCGGATTCTGCAGTGCTGATCTTACGGCGTCTTCTGTTATCGATTTCATAATAAATCCTTTCGGTTGTCATAGGTGGAGACTCACTGCCTTTTTGTGATGGTCAGTTGACAAACATCCTCATCTCCTTTTCATAGATCTGACGTCCGCCGGCAAACATCCTGCTTTACGGCTCGATGTCTGTTGGCCGCCTGACAGACTCTCGTGCGAGCACGGCTTCTATCAGGCGGCTTATCACGCAAAAAGCTTATTGATACACTAAGTATATCAATAAGCTTTCTCTTTTCCATGCTTTTATTCTGATTTCGGGGCCTATATTACGACTAATGACTATTTCTGCGAAACAGACCGGTGTTCCCTCAGCGCGCCGACTCCTCATCTGCACGGGCAAGTCTCCTGCGGCGTATGACGGCGCCCATCATCAAGAGTGCAGTCACACCCGCTGCCATCCAGAAATACAGGTTTGAGCTGTCATCTGTTTTCGCACTCTCGGCAGCAGCCGCTTTGCTTCCCTGCTTCTCGGAAGAAGACTTGGCCGGTTCTTTCTTTTCCGGATCGTTCTTTGGATTCTCTTTCGATTCATCCTTCGGATCTTCTTCGGAGTCTGAAGACGGCTTATTGACGGAATTGCGGAATTCGGCTTCGTCTGTTTTTTCATTTGTTGACGCAGTCCGGATTGATACCACAGTCTGTAGTCCGTTATCCTCTATCACCTGAAGCTTTACCTGATAGACTTCCCTGTCGCAGGTCACATCCGTACGCTCTCCCGGAACCTGCCTGATGATATAGGAGTAGATCCCCGGCTGTGTCCGGTCATAGGGAATGATGAAGCTCTCTGTCCCCTCACCTGTGATACTGATCGAAGTATTCTCAGGCATGGGGCTCCCCTCTTCATCTGCGGCGATCTCAAATTGAAAGACGAAACTGTCTGCCTCTGCTTCCGGCAGATTTTCCACGACTGAACGTACCGGAATCTCTGCTCCATCCTGCACCTCTGCCGCATATACAGCCCGAAACGGCAAAACCAGGCAGAAAAACATACACACTGCTGCGAATATCGCCGTTCCTCTCTTAAGACTCACACTCATGAACTTCTCCAATCAATTAATATTTCATTCCTCAACCAGACACAGGACGATCGTTCTTGCATCCTCATAGCTTCCCGAGCAGGTGGACAGAGCAAGAATGCGGGACTCAGGCAGCTCTTCCGCTCTTACTGCCGTATTGCCGTCAAGTTGAACACTGTCAGACTCCACACTTTCGAGAAGTGCCGTAATATTTTCGGAGGTCTGCTTCGGATCAAAGATCATCGGATCGGAGGCTGAGCGCTTGATGCAGGCCAGGATCGTCAGTTCGTGACTTTCTCCCGGCAAAATCAAGGTTCCCGTCCTGTGATCCCGGAAAAACCGACTGTCCTCGTACAGCTCCAGATCACCGAACATTCTGTGACGCGTCATATGATGTCCGTAGATCAGAGTATAGGGATCACTGAAATCTCTCGCACATCTGTTATCCGCAAAAATGCTGCCTGCCAGCGCATAGTTCCCGTAGACATCTGTATTCAGATATGTTCTCAGATCCTCTCCCATGACGACAGGATAGTCGATCTCGGTTCCATCCAGGGTGATCCATGCACACACGTCCGGATTAATTTCTCTCAGTCTCGCAAAATTTGCCTCGTTATCCGTGTCCGGCTTAAGATCAAGCAGCGAATCCTGTACATTTTCCGCCTGCTGATAGATGCGGTTGTTATCCCACAGCGCATAGCCGGCGTAAAGACCGGCTATGCCAAGCAGAATCACCAATATCCATGTCACAATTGTATTCAGGCAATTGTAAATTACTTCGGATATCTTCATAAAACACTCAAACGGCTCCGCTTATTTTACAAAGCGTCTTCTTACTGCTGCGAGGACCGCAACTGCTGCGATGCCTGCTGCAATCAGGATATACGGAAGATTATTCATGTTGATTCCCGTGTCGATCTCCGCGCCCTTGTTATTTGTGATCGCTGCAGTATCCTGATCTGCGTTCGCGATTTTTTTATCCGTATCGCTGAAATCATAAGATGTTGTATATCCATCCTGATTTGCCTCTGTCTCAACAACTTCATAAGTCACGCCGGCCGGAATATTTGTGAAGGTGACAGTCTCTCCGTTTTTCACGGTAATGCCTGCCTGAGCTTTGCCGCTGTTCCAGTCAGAAGCCTTGATCTCTTTGCTCACTCCGTCATCCGTATATGCAATGGATCCGTTCACTTCCTTGCCGCTCTCGGCATTGAAGGTTACCGTAACATTGAACTCTTTGTTCGTATCTCCCAGATTTCCGGTCACGTTCTTTGTAACGCTCAGGGAACCGGACTCATAGGTGTTTGTGATGGTGTCTTCTTTCTTTCCGTCTTCGTCAGCTTCAATTCCGAAGTCCTCAACCTGAAGACCTCCGTTGTCATCATAGCTCACCAGTACGGATACGATAATGGCATCATCTACGCCATAGGTCTCACCCTGTGTCTTGCCTTCTTCCTCACCGATGATGTAGCGATATACACCGACCTCGGTATAGGAGGGCAGATCAACAGTCACCTGGTTTGTCTTGCCGGCTACCGTAAGATCATCTACCGTTAAATTTGCATCTGTCGGATTACTATTGTACGGCTCAGAATAGAAGGAGATCGTCTCGCCTGTCGGAACAACATCTCCGTCATATTCCTTTGTAAATGTAATCGCATTATCCTGCTCAGCTGTACCTGCCGTTGCAGCCATAACCGGCATTCCGGTAGCTGCAAGCATAGAACCTGCTGCCATCATAGCGGACATAACGACCGGTGTAATTCTCTGATATCTTTTCATTGTTTCCTCCTGTATAAATGTGGTGAATAGTGTTTTATTTTATTCCGGGATCATAAAGACTGCCGGCGTAAAATCGTAATAATTTTTCCGCAGATCTCGCTCCTGTGAATTTCACCGAGCACCCTGCTGTCCTCTGCCTGTGTGCGGTAGTCGCCCAGCACGTAAAAGCAGTCGCTCGATACAGGACAGTTGATCGCTTCCTCTGACAAAGGATATGTCGCAAAGGTGATCTCCGCATCCTCAGCCGTGCCGTTCACGCGAAGCACGCCGTCCTGACCGATCTCAACGGTGTCATTTGTGACTGCCACGATGCGGCCGACCCGACGTTTGCCGTCCAGCTCGTAGACGATCACATCCCCTCTTTCATAATCCTCCTGCAGACAGAAGGCAGCATAGGCATCTCCGTCCTTCAGTGCCGGGAACATGTCCATTCCCGACACCTGTCCGATCAGAAACACCTTTGTAAAAATAAGGTAACCGCCGATCACAATGAATGCGATCCTGATCAAAAGCTCTATCCACAGGAACCTCATTCTGCTCCTTGTGCGAGTCTCTTTCGATGTATTCATGCGCGTCTGATCTTCTTTCTGATGAAATAGAACACTGCCGAAAGAAGCGCAAGGACTGCGACTCCGGCGATGAGAGCTGCAAGCGGGCTCTGATCGACCGGTGTAATACCTGTGTTTATCTTCGGAACTTCCGCCTTTTTCTCATTTGTGATCGTGTAGGACGCGCTGCTGATGTTGACCGTCTTATCGGAGAGTTCATAGGCAGTAAATTCCGTAAAACTATAACTGCTTGTTGAGGGATAAGATGTGCATCTGATGTTGTAATTTCCGGAGTAAATAGATCCGTCTCCGTCATCGATATCAAAGACGCTTCCCGTCTCTCCCATGGACAAGCTTCCGTACTGATTCATCACAAGATAAGTATTGCTGTACCTGTTTCTGAGTGTGTATCCGTCTCCGCTCTTCGTCACGATCCACTGCGCATTTTCGGGGACGTCTCCGTTCTCGACCGCGGCTCCCACACCTGCCGGACGCGGGTTGTTATTTGCGGAAACGCCCAGCAGATAGGCAGATCCGTAGTAGGTATAGCTGAACGTATAAATTCCGCCGTCTGTAATTGAATCCGCTGTCAGGGCTCCCATGTTGGTCCAGCCCTGCTCTGTTTTGGTGCTTGTGCCCTCTACCGGATCACTGATAGATGTCTGATATTCCTCAGACACCTCCTCTTCGCCCAGGTATGCGGCCTTTTCCACCACAGCGTAAGTCTTATTCTCATCCAGATCATTCCAGGTATAAGTCCACTCATTGTCAGCGCTCAGGCTCTGAGTATCCTTTACTTCCCCGTCCTCAAGAAGCTCGATCTCAACGCGGTCTCCCGCGTCTCCCTGCCATTCCTTTGTGACGGTGACGCTCTGAACATTCTCTGTGGTTTTCGAAATACCACCCTTTCCCGGGATATTGACCTTCGGAAGCGGGAATTTCTTTACCGCGGAGGATGCATCCGCATCCTTGTAAATTCCGGACTGCGCTTCAACGTTCGTCGGAACCTCTGTCTGATCGAGCGTCTGCTGTGCGCCGTCCTTCAGCTTAATGCCGCTGATCTCCAGGTGAAGTCTCTGGGCATTGACGCCCTCCGCCTCCTGATCGTTGGTCGGCAGATAGTGATCCTTGTAGCTGAAACCTGTAATCGTAACGGTTCCGTCACTATCCATATGGACAGTGAGCGTGCCGTCCTCCTCACTCTGATCGGTCCAGCTGCTTAAGGTTCCGCTCTCTCCGACACCTGCAGATGCAGATGCATCCGTAAGCGGACTCCAGCTGCCGTCCTCGTAATCATAGACCGTCACCTTAGCTGTCGCCCCGGAGACATCAAATTTGTCTGTATTTACAACGTCCCGGAACACTGCAGATGCATCCAGCGTTGTCTTGGATGAGCTGATCTCCTTCTGAATTATCTGCAGAGACTGATGAAAGGCAGCAGTCAGATCGGCAGCAGTTGCCGGCTCATAGTAATAGTCCTCCTGAGAAGCGATCGCCTTCGCCTTGGCGCGGAAAGCATCCTCATCATCAGACCAGTATCTTGCCTGCACGATGCCGATAGAGAAGACAGCCTTGGCCTTTGCCTTCAGTGCGTTTGCCGTACTCTCAAGCACGGACTGATCGTTCATATCATCTCCGTCCGTGAAGAACACGACATAGGTGGGGTTGTCATTTCCTGTGCTGTCAAGGTAAGCGGCAGCCGCATTCAGCGGTGTCACATAGCTTGTGTTGTAACCATATGTCTGCTGGGGAGCTGTAAGGCCGTTGATCGCACTTGATACACTGCTCTTTGCGCTTTCCCCTAATGACGTCCAGGCAACATCCGTTGTCGTAGGTGAAGCGTAATTTCCGATCACAAAGGACATCATTGCGATCTGCGACTCCTCGCTCTCGGGAAGTCCGCTCACAAAGCTGTTTGCAGCCTCCTTCATGGCCTCGAGTCTTGTCCCGGACCCGTAGGCTGTCGTCATGGATGTCGTATTATCCAGCACCAGCAGAATATTGGCTGCTCCCGTGCTGGTCTCCGTGCTGGTCGTTCCTCTTGAATTCGCTTCCAAGGTCAGGGTAAAGGTATTCCCCGGAAGGACATTGGTGACATTTACGCCCTTTGAGAGCTCAAAGCTGTCATCCTTATCAGTCTCGACACCGCCGATTCCCGGATCGATAATCGTCTCACCGTTATCACTGGTGACATCAGGATCGGGCTCCTCCGTCTGCTTCACCGTAAACACAACGGGAATCCGAAGCTCCCGATCGGAATCTCCCGCACCGTCCTTGTACTGCAGATAGACATCAAGTGACTGCGCCGTGTCTTCATCGACCTCAGGTGCCGTTCCTGTCAGATAATATCCGTAATAGGTTCCCTGGTCCGTATCCAGTTCAAATGAATTAGCGGCTGCCCAGTCCGGCTTGCATTTTATTTCACTGTTCTTATAAGAAGAATCCGTCGCTGAAGACGAATCATTTTTATCAAATGCGTGCTCCGGGAAAGACACTCTGAGACCGCTCTCTTCCGTCACCTCGCTCTTTTCATCGATCTCACCGAGGCTGTTATCGGCAACCGGAATATAAAAGCTCTCTGTTCCGAAATATGATTTTTTTACGATCGCGATCGCAGTGGAATCCTCCAGCTCAATGCCGTAGGGGAACCAGCAATTTTCAAAGGTAACGACTGCTCCGGCTTTTACGGTCACCTTCCCTGTGAAGGTTTTGCCCGAAACCGATTCTTCCGTTCCGGCCTCGTAAACGACGTCTTCTTCGACAGGATCCTCCGTATCATCCCCGTCTCCCGTGTCGTCGGAATCATCGGAGTCGGAAGTATTCCCGTTTATTGCGTTCTTTATCGCATTGGCGATCGCCTGTCTGTACCCCTTT
This sequence comes from Lachnospiraceae bacterium, assembly GCA_030527595.1. Taxonomy (GTDB): domain Bacteria; phylum Bacillota; class Clostridia; order Lachnospirales; family Lachnospiraceae; genus Chordicoccus. The sequence goes on from JAUNAN010000023.1 coordinate 16,888, forward strand.
TCCGTGGCACCGGTCACTGCATCTATCTCGTTATCATCGTCCGAAAGATCGGCATAAGTTCCGATGTAGTCAGACTTTACTTCACTGAGAAGGCTGTCCCAGTTTCCGTCCGCATCACTGATGGAAATATCCGAGATCTTTCCGTCACTGTCCACTGTCACCTTGAGTTCGATCCAGTGACCGTTCGACATATCCTCTCTTCCGGTATAAGTTCCGGCTGAAGCCAGCTTGTCGGGCTTCCCGTCAGAATCTCCGGAATCGTCAGAATCATCGTCCCCGTCACTTGTACGTGCCGGCGCCGATGAGAGTGCCTCACGCATCGCCTCCGCAACGTTCATGGTATATTTCGAGCTTCCGCCGGATTGTGAAGCCGAGGAAACCGCGTCGGAAATCGATGACAGCGACGCCGGCTGCCCCACATAGCTCTGTGCCTGAGGCAGGGCATACTCGTAGAATTTATCCGCTTTTTTATTTGCGGAGATCGACACATAAGAAATGACGCCGTCTTCTACACCCACATACAGGGTGGCATAATATCGATCATTATCCTTCCGTTTTGTCGCCGTGATCGTTCCGTAATACTCGCCGTCCGCGGCGATCTCGCTGCCGCTTACTGCGTACACAGGCAGGCCGGGCATCAGCATGCTGCACAGCAAAACGGCTGCCGCCATAACAGCAAGCAGCTTGGCGGCAATACGTGATAACGCATTCTTCCGACCGCATTTTTTTACCAAATTCCCTCTCATGAATACTCCCTCCGGTTTTGCATGCTAGAAACTGTGATCCCTTGATTTACTACCTACAGTTCAAAGTTCAGCGTGTAAATCTATGTTTTTACTATTGTAATTATTATTCCTATTAATTAATTATCATTCCTATTAATTAAGGATAATTGCATGCGTTTAACCACATCAGAATATCAGCTGTAAAACAGCTTGTCAATCAAAAAACGGAGGAAAATCCTCCACTTCGCTTCCCCTGCAGCGCCGGGGCTTCTCCGGATTAAATTCGCAGGTGTTTTGCTCTTTTACGCACGATGAAACGGGCTCTATATAGCGAAAAAAACAGCAAATATCGAAGCTTTCCGTCACTTCAATATTTGCTGTTTCAAATTTTTTCTTCTTAAAAATATAACTTATAAATAATTCTTGTTTCGGATATCCGCATCAGCCTCTGCTGTCTGCTCGTACCATATGACGGATGCGGAAGAGTGCATTCTGCAGTGCAAAGACCGCTGCCATTTTCAGGGCATCTCCGATCAGGAACGGAATGACACAGACTGCAAGAGCTCCCATCACGTCCATTCCGGTCACAAGAACAAACCAGACGGTTCCAAAGAGGTACAAGATCGCTGTGCCGCCGATCATTCCCGCGACCAGCTGCCACTTTCCTTTTTCAGAGCCGAATCCTGTGCACCAGGCAAGGAACAGATACCCGATCACATAGCCGCCGGTCGGTCCGAGAAGGACGCTGATACCTGCTTTATAGGATGCAAATACAGGAAGACCGGCTGCTCCGAGAAGCATGTATACCAGTGCAGCAGCTGTGCCCATGCTCTTTCCGAGAAGTGCCGCCATCAGCATAACAGCAAAGGTTGCCATCGAGATCGGAACCTGACCGACCGGAACAGCAAGAGGTGCCAGGACGCAGATCACGGCTGCGCCAAGTGCCGTATAAGTAATTTTACGTGTATTCATTTCTTCTCCTTTTCAGGATACAAAGAAATCCGCACTATTGTGCGGATTTCAGTTTGCCTAATATTCGCAGATGAATCTTACAGATTCGCAATTTGCAATTAAGCGCCGAATACCTTCAGAAGGAAGCCGGCAGCAACTGCGGAGCCGATAACGCCTGCAACGTTCGGTCCCATAGCATGCATGAGCAGGAAGTTCTTCGGATTTGCCTTCTGTCCCTCGATCTGAGAAACGCGGGCAGCCATCGGAACAGCGGAAACGCCTGCGGAACCGATAAGCGGATTTACCTTGCCTCCTGTAACCTTGCACATGATCTTTCCAAGGATCAGACCGCCGCAGGTACTGAGCATGAATGCCAGAAGACCCAGGCAGATGATCATGATCGTCTGTACAGTCAGGAAAGTGGTTGCCACTGCCTTTGCACCTACAGAAAGTCCGAGGAAGATCGTAACGATATTTGTCAGCGCATTCTGTGCCGCATCACTCAGACGATCCGTAACGCCGGACTCCTTGAACAGGTTGCCGAGCATCAGCATACCGATCAGCGGAGCTGTATCCGGAATCAGAAGGATAACGACGATAGCAACAGCGATCGGGAAGATGATCTTCTCTGTCTTGGAGACAACGCGGACCTGTTTCATCTCAATCTTACGCTCTGCCTCTGTTGTCAGCAGCTTCATAAGAGGCGGCTGGATCATCGGAATCAGAGCCATGTAGGAATATGCCGCGATCGCGATCGCCGGAAGATATTCCGGAGCGAGCTTGTTTGTAACAAGGATCGCAGTCGGGCCGTCGGCACCGCCGATGATACCGATAGAAGCGGCAACATTCGGATCAAATCCAAGGGCAAGTGCCAGCAGGAATGCGGAGAATACGCCGAACTGTGCGGCCGCACCCAAAAGCATGGAAGACGGTCTTGCGATCAGCGGACCGAAGTCTGTCATTGCACCGATGCCAAGGAAAATCAGAGACGGGTAGATATTTAAGTTAACACCCATCTGGAAATAGTGAACCAGACCGGAATCAGACAGAAGGTCTGTTCCCGGGAAGTTTGCCATGAGCATACCGAATGCGATCGGCACCATGAGGAGCGGCTCATACTTCTTTCCGATACCGAGGTAGAGAAGGAAGCAGGCAACGACCATCATGATCAGCTGACGCGGATCATTGACAAAGCCTGCAAAGCCGGACTCCGTGAAAATTCCGGTCAGAATTTCCGACGCGGATGAAATTTCAGCTACAATTGCCATTGATAGACCTCCTTACTTCAGCGTTGCCAGAACAGCGTCGGTCTCAACCGTAGCTCCCTTGGTCGTGGTAACAGAGGTGATTGTGCCGTCCTTCGGTGCAACAATTTCGTTCTCCATCTTCATAGCTTCAAGAATGAAGAGGATATCGCCCGCCTTGACGGACTGGCCGTTGGAGACGCGGACATCAATAATATTGCCCGGCATCGGAGCAACGATCGGATCGCCCTCGCCTGCTGCCGGAGCAGGTGCTGCTGCAGGGGCAGGTGCTGCTGCTCTTGGAGCAACAGGTGCACTTGTTACTGCGCCGCCTACTTCTTCAACTTCTACTTCATAAGAATTTCCGTTTACGTTAATTATAAATTTTCTCATTATTATTCCTC